>NZ_CEZPJD010000476.1:0-6103 GCF_983059655.1 Okeania sp. | reverse complement strand
GGCAATAGCGGTCAGACCCCGCGCCGCCGCTAGGCGCAAGCGGTCGGAACCCGCGGGGTGCGTCAGACGCAAGCGGTCAGACCCCGCGTCGCCGTCAGCTCGCTTGCGGAATGCTGACCAAGAGAGGGAACGCCGACTCCTGTGAGGGAATGCTGACCAACAGAGGCAGTAGGGGGGATAAAAAGCTTATTATGTAAAACTTTTAGCTATTGGACACCTCCTGAAATTTGTAAAGCAAGCCAGCGCACATTGCTATATATGAGGAGGTAGTCGGAAAAATTTTCCCTTGATTTTTCTGCCATAATCGTCCTAAAATCTTAGCTTTGTGCAACTCTCACTACCAAAAAACTAACACTTTTTTAGATAAAAAATTCTATAACCAATATCAGTCAATGCTTTGATATTTAATTAGCAAGCCCTAGGTATCTGCCCATCGGTTGTAGTGTCGTGTCAAGCTAAATAGGAAAATGGCAAAATCTAAGCTATGCATTATTATTCTTGTCCAAAATTCTAATACAACATTTAAGGCTTGACACGCCAGTAGTTTTCCACTAACTCATCAATATTTTGACTCGAACAAATCCACTTTAACCACTTGTTTGTTTCTATCTCAGACATTCTTTTACCATTCAATATTTCATCAATGGTAGACATTCTACTTTGATTAAATCCTGAAACTTTGTGCTATTCCTAGTCCGTAGAAATGCTCAAACATTTTAGTAGGTTGTTCATTTACTACCTGAAATTTTGAAACATTTTTGTCCCTCAGATATTAATTACTGGATTTAGCAACACCAATATTTTCACTAGTTGAGATTTAGATATTAGGAGATAAGTTTTGATGTTAATTGCTCGGGTTAAGATATACTAAATATCATAAAAATTTTGTGAAAAAGGTAGGTAGATTTTATGGAATTAGCAATGCTATTGGCAAAACTGCCAGAAGCTTACTCTATTTTTGACCCGTTAGTTGATGTTTTACCAGTAATTCCTGTTTTCTTCTTGTTGTTAGCTTTTGTGTGGCAAGCAGCAGTTGGTTTTAAATAAAGACTAATCTTAAAGATAGCTATCAGTGACCATGATAATTATCGCTCGGAATTTACTCGACATAATAATTTGGAAACTGATAGCTAACTGCTTTAAGCAGTATTAATACCATTAAGTTAAATAAACCTATAAACAAAAATTTAGGTTACTCAGATTATAGATAATTTGTTTTCCAAAGTAATTTGGTGTTGCATAGTAGGAGTACAAAACTACTGTTAGGGAATAATTAATTGCTTATCTAAAATTAGTTTTTACCAATTATCCATTTAATATGCAACACTGATAATTTTTCTTGATTTAAGTCTTCTTTATACTTACTGATTACTTGAAAATTATTTGATTATCGTTAGTAAAAAAACTTAGATAAATCTAAGATCGATTACCAATAGTCTTTTGGAAAGCAGGTCTTTCAGATATACGCTTAATATAAGTCAAAACATGAGGATAAGAACTTAAATCCAACTTTAGCATCATAGGAATATAGGCTAAAATTGAACCTAAAGCTACATCTGCTACATTGAATGCTTCACCCATTAAATAAGATTGAGTCTCAAAAATTTTATTCAATGGAGTTAATAAACGAGGAGTTTCCTTTTCACGACTTGCCTCTACAAAAATTCCCGGTCCGAGAGTAGCATTAGCAAACAATACCCACTGAAAAATTTCAGCTTTCTGTTCTAAAGAATCAGGCATTTTGCCATATTTTTCTGCAACATATAACAGAATAGCTCCTGACTCCCAAAGTTTACATTCTCCATCAACAATAGCAGGAACTTTTCCCATTGGATTAATCTCTAAAAAATCTGATTTGAGATGCTCTCCTGACTGCATATCAAGAGTAATAAATTCATAATCAGCTTCTATTTCTTCAAGATACCAATGAACAATTGATGCTCGACTACGAGCACCACCATAAAGTTTTAGCACGACTATATACCTAATTTTTGAGAACTGTAATTTCTACCATTTTATCTAAGTAAATCAACAGAAATATTAAAGAACTTTGTGAGTATATTCATGTTGCTTCACATTGTCTTCTGAACTGACAATATTTTCAGCATTGAGTATCCGTTTACGCTCCAAAGAATAATTCAAATCATCACGACGAGTGCCCAGAGGAATTAAAGACTTAACTTCTGGGTGAATTTTATATGTACGAGTAGTAGCGATCGCTCTTGAGGCAAAATTATCAGAGAATTGAGCTTCAGGGGGAAAATCTTGAGGTAGTAGAGGTGTGTCCCCAGATAAGACTGCACCCAAAGTTGTCCCACAAGCCATTTGATATGAAGTAGGAATTCCTTTAACAATAGCTTCGAGAGCTGCTGAGGGTATTGGTTCAACAACTTTTACTTGAGAAACTTCACCATCTTCCTTGATAAAGCAGGTTGCCAAACCAATAACCAAATAGTCATCAGTAGATAAATCTGGGGCATTGGGATAAGCAGAAACAGTTGCCATAAGCTATTCTAATTTTTAATTCTTTAGATACGTAAGTCTTATTTTACCAACCCAGGGAACTAACCTCTCAAAAAAATCTGATACTAAAATTGAGTAAACCAAAATTTTGTGTAAAAATAAGTTTATATAAGCTACTATGGGCTATTTTTTAACTAAAAATATATTTAGGGTTTGCGCTTCACTAGTCTTTTGGCTCTTCGTAGTAGTCAGTAGTCAGGAGGAACGGGGAATTATAGAAGAGATAGTCGGGAAAATTGTCGAGCATAATTTTTCTACCATAATCGTCCCAAAATACTAGCTTTATGCAGCTCTTGCCACCAAAAAACTGACACTTTTTTAGACAAAAAAATGCTACAAGCAATATCAGTCAATGCTTTAATATTAGATCGGTCACACCCTAATTAGGGTTTGCGCTCATAAAGTTTTTTGGTAAGGGTAGGAGCCAGAATCGGTGAATCGGTGAAGTCAGGAGAAATGGGAATTATAGAAGAAATAGTCAGAAGAATAGTACCTTGATTGTTCTACCATAATCCTCCCAAAATGCTAACTTTTTGAGCATTTTAGACTGAAAACTTGCGCACTTTTTTAGACCTAAAAATTCTCAAACCTTTGTCTATAAATGCTTTGATATTTAATCAGCAAGCCCTAATTATTAATTATTAATTGTTGACCAAAAAAGAAGGTCTCAAGCCTCCCCTTTCAAGGGGATGAAAAAAATAAAGTTCAATATTTCAAGCCTCTGACTTCAGGCAGAGGTACTGATAACTGATAACTGATAACTGATAACTGAAATGACTGCCTTCTGACTTTTTCAAGGTTTAACCTCACAAAGAACTGCTAAATCCAAAGAACTCAAATTATCATAAGCTGACTCAATTACTCGTTTACCCCTCAAAGCACCAGTATTAGCACCAGGACAAATGTACTGTAGAGTCTCTTGTGAAAATCGGTCAATCAAAAATTTAACACTCTGAAGCTGTCTAGGCCAATGAAAAGTTTTAGTAATACGCAATGGCACTGGTTGCCCTTGACTATTAGGCAACAAATGACGGCCTGTAAATAAGACCCCACCATTTTCTGAATAGTATAAACAAGACGAACCAGGAGAATGACCAGGCGTCCAGAAAACAGTGATATGTTGACTTAAACTAAACTCTTGCTCAAAGGTTGTTACCTTAAGGTTAGGCAACAAATAGGCTTCCTGTTCTTGAATCAGAATCTCACAGTTGAAAACTTTTTGAATCTCTTGTGCCTTGCCAATAGCACTACGATGAGTAATATACAACCACTTTACTCCTCCGTATTCGGCTAGAAACTTTTGATTAGTTTCAATATTGGCAGGACAATCAATTAGAATGTTGGTCTTATTATCTACAATAAAATAAGAAGTTCCCCCTAAAGTATCCCGATTTGGCGAAAAGGCAAAAATATTTTCTAGGACAAACTGGGGATATTTGGAGACAAAAGGCTGTTGTGTCAAAGCAGTATTCTTAGATTAAAAATAAACTGAACTCATTAAACTATTATGCTCTTTTTATTGATTTTATTAGGGTTGATGACATACTTCATGTTACAACGCAGCGTTAGTAAAATTACTCGCACTCCTATCTGGATATTATGGCTAGTAATGATGACACCAGCTTTAATATGGACAACTTGGATGTTAATTTATGGTGAAAAGCAACTACCACCAGCATTAATTATCATTCCCTTTATTTTCTGTCCTTACTTATACTGGTTATTAGTGCAATGGGGACAGCATCAACCTAGTCAATCAGAATCAGATGGATCGAAAAAAGATAATAGTAATTCCCAGACTAAACCAAAAATATCTCCTACTCAAATTACTAATCAAACTCCACCGAAACTAACAATAGATAAAACAGAAGAAGCTAGCCTGAGAAACTGTTTTCCTTGGACAGTTTACTATCTGAGGAATCTTGAATTTAGACCTCAAGCAGTTATTTGTCGAGGTCAATTACGCTCCAACCCTGAAGAAGCTTATCAAACAGTAAGAGAAAATATAGAAGGAAAATTTGGCGATCGCTTTCTAGTAGTATTTCAAAATAGCTTTCAAGGTAAACCTTTTTTTGCTCTAGTTCCTAACCCCCGTGGCAAAAATGACCAAACTCAGATTTATCAGGAGTCTCAAAAACCTGTACTTTTGGCTTTAGGATTATTGCTAATAACTTTATTCACCACTACCTTAGTAGGAACTAGAGAAATAGTTGGTATTACTGAAGATGCCATACAATCTAACCCTAATTTATTAATCCAGGGTTTACCTTATGGAGTTGCTCTCATCCTAATTCTAGGATTACATGAATTTGGCCACTACATAACAGCTCATTTATACAAAATTCGCACTACTCTACCATATTTTATTCCGGTCCCATTTTTCTTAGGGACTTTTGGAGCATTTATTCGGATGCAAAGTCCTGTACCTAATCGTAAATCTTTGTTTGATGTGAGTATAGCAGGTCCAATTGCCGGATTAGTAGTGACAATACCACTATTAATTTGGGGTTTATCAAACTCTAACATAGTTCCTTTATCTGAGGAATCAGGAATATTATCGATCGACTCTTTAAATCCCACTTTTTCTTTTTTGTTAGCTGTATTAAGTAAGTTAGCATTAGGTACAGAATTAACTTATAACAAAGGCATAGATTTACATCCTATAGCAGTAGCAGGTTATGTAGGTTTAGTAGTAACTGCATATAATTTAATGCCTATTGGACAATTGGATGGCGGTCATATAGTACATGCAATGTTTGGTCAAAGAACTGGTATGGTTATTGGTCAAATTTCTCGGTTTTTGTTATTGCTATTAGCTTTTATAAATCAGGAATTTTTATTTCTAGCAATCTTTTTATTTTTAATGCCTCTAGCTGATGAACCTGCTCTAAATGATGTTAGCGAACTAGATAATAAACGCGACTTTTTAGGATTATTAATGCTGGGTTTATTGGTAATGATTTTATTGCCTGCACCACAGATGGTAATACAGTGGTTAAATTATTAATTAAGAAGGAAGAAGGAAGAAGGCAAAAGGAAGAAGGCAGAAGGGAAAATTAATTGTTTATGGATAGTCTTCAAGAACATAACTTGTCTATTTTATCAAACTTTATGTTAAGAAAAATGTTTGTAAAGCATCGTTGTTTTAAAGGAGTAAAAAGAAAAATTTTATTTTGAGTCAATCCTCTTTTTTAAAGGAGAGGTAGTTATTAATTATTAATTGCTGAATTCTACCAATCAAAGCTATTCATTCTGACTCCTGAATTCTGACCAAAAAATAAGGTCTCAAGCTTCCCCTTTCAAGGGGATGAAAAAGCGGTCTCCGGATGGCTCCGAAACCTGCGCCATATCCAATCAACCAAGAGAGCGGTCGCTCTTCGGAGCTTCCCGTAGGGTGGGATGGCTCCGAAACCTGCGCCATATCCAATGGACCAAGAGAAAATAAAGTTCAATATTTCAAGCCTCTGACTTTCGGTGCGGAATGCTGCGCAAACAGGCAGAGGTACTGATAACTGATAACTGAAATGACTCCTACTGATTATGACTAATTTAAAGAAGTGGAAATTATTACAATCTCGGT
>NZ_CEZPJD010000475.1:0-6104 GCF_983059655.1 Okeania sp. | reverse complement strand
ACATTTCAAATTCACCATTCCCAGTCGAACATGAGAACCATCTTTGAGAATAGCTTCTAAGGAAATTTTCATCTCTGGCGCAAATTCAATTACTTCTAATTCTCCCCAAAAACCACAATATTTTGCCTCTGGAATTTCTGGATGAATTTGACCTACATCTGGACGATGTAAATTAGCAGGAATTTCTCTGATGACTTTGCCAGCTACAATTAATTCTACTGTTACAGGTGGAGATGTTTTTCCTACTACCCATCCACCTATACAAATAGAAGTAATATTTTGCTCTATTCCTGGTTTTGGTACATCAATAGAACATCCTACTATTTCTGGATCTTTTTCATATAAAGAAACACCAACTTCGACATTTGTTTTAATCCTTAAACTGAAGTCTTCTTGTTGTCGAGTTAGATGAGGGTTATAACAAGGATCTGCATCTATTAAATGTTTCCACCTTTGCTTCATATTTTGAATTTCTTGTTGGAAACGTAATTGCTTTTCTCCTGTATTTTCTACTCCCCGACTTTTCGATTCATGATGATACAAAACAGCGTGAGGTACATAAATATTTCGATATCCTTTATCTAGGATTTTCAAACATAAATCAACATCATTAAATGCCACTGCTAATTCTTCATCGAAGCCTCCAATTTCTTCAAAAACTTTTCGCCGACACATTAAACAAGCGGCAGTTACAGCAGAATAATTATTCACAGAAATAATTTGACCATTATATCCACTATCAGTAGGAGAAAAACCTCGATGACTATGGTCTGCTATACTCCGCATTCCTAATACTACTCCGGCGTGTTGAATTGTATTATCTGGGTATAACAATAAAGCACCAACTGCTCCTATTTTTTCTCTTTGTGCTTGTTCAACCATTGCTTCTAACCAGTCAGAAGTTTTTACTTCTGTGTCATTATTTAAGAATAGTAAATAATCACCTTCTGATTTTTCTACGGCAAAGTTATTGAGCTTTGAAAAATTAAAAGGAATATCATGTTTATAACATTTAAAGCGTTGTGGCTCTTGATTTTTCCATGCTTCGATAATAGCTGTTGTTTCTGGTTCGTCGCTGCCATTGTCAATCAATATTACTTCATAATTTGGGTAGGTTGTTTTGCTAAAGATTGACTCTAGGCATCTATCTAAAATGTCTCCCAAGTTTCTCGTGGGGATGATAATACTGACTAGCTTTTTCTCTGGAATTTGATAACGAACTTGATAGAAACCAGGATGTTGAGTGAGGTTATAAATTGTTCCTTTTTCTCCTCGTCTTTCTAATGCTTCTGTTAATGCTTTTTTGGCTGTTTCTGCTGAAATTGTCTGATTTATTGCTACTCCATTTTCAGAAATTCTGCTGTGATAAAGTATTTTGGGAATGTGGAATATCTTTTGACTTGTTTCGCTTAACCGCAGAATTAAATCATATTCATAACTATTTTCATATCCTTCTCGAAAACCGTTTAAGTTTTCTAGTAATTCTCGGCGATATATACACAAATGACCAGTATACATTCGAGATAAAAATGAGTCTGGACACCAATCTGGTTTAAAGTATGGTTGAGTTAATGTCCCTTCTTTTGTTAATTTATCTTCGTCTGAATAAACCATATCTGCTTCTGGATGTTTATTCAGGAATAGCGCCATTTCATAAAGAGCATCTGGGGTTAAAGTATCATCAGAATTTAACCGGGTAATAAAATCTCCTGTTGCTAATGCTAAAGCCGTATTTAAGTCTGTGGCAAGATCTTCACTTTCATCTTTTAAAACTAATTTTACTCTGTTATCTGTTTCTAGATTTTGTGGAAGTTTATCGGCAATATAACAGATTTCCCAGTTTGGATAAACTTGATTTATAACTGATTCAATTGTCTCTTGGAACTCTGGAGATGCTTTTTTTTCTGGCAAGATAATACTAATTAACGGTTGATATCGAAAAGTGTCTAAATTTTCCGACATCTTCTTTAGTTTTTCTGAGCTAGGTAAATTTGCTTTTAGCCATAATTGATAGGTATCTTCTTTTTCAACTACAGGAGAAGTCGAGGGAGAAATAGCAGTATTTGCTTGTTCCTTATTTACTATTTCCTGTTCCCTTTTCAAAAGAGCGATACTTTCCTGTTGCCTGTTGCCTGTTGCCTGTTGCCTATCCTCTATTTCCTGTTCCCTTAAAGTCTTTTTTTTAGGTAATATTTTTTCTAATTCTGCCTGAATTTCAGGGTCATCTGGATTAATTTGTAAACCTAACTGATAAAAGGCGATCGCTCCATGAGTTTTCCCTTTTTTTACTAATGTATTGCCTAGTTGTAAATAAAGTGTGTGGTCTTCTGGTTTGATTTCTAATACTTTATGATAAAGCTGTTCGTTTTCTGGGTTATTTTCTATGGCTTTTTCGTACCATTTTATGGCTTCATCTAAATCTAATTGAGCGCGTTTTTTCAGGGCATCTCCTAATTTTTGATAAGCTTCTGGTAGGTCTGCTTTTAATTCTATAGCGCGACGATATGGCTCTATTGCTTCTTGCCAATTTCCGGTAGACCACAAAGATTTTCCTAAGTTAATATAAGACCAAGTAAAGTCAGGATTTAGTTCTATTGCTCGACGATAAGGTACAACAGCCTCTTCCCATTTTTCTAGTTTTAATAGACAGTCTCCTAAGTTATTATGAGACCAAGAAAAATCAGGATTTAATTCTATTGCTTGGCGGTATGCTTCAACAGCTTCTTCCCATTTTTCTAAGTTTTTGAGAGCTTCTCCTAAACTATTGTAATACCAAGAATTATCTGATTTTATTTCACTTGCTTTTTTATAGACTTTGACAGCTTCTTCCCATTTTTCCTGTTGTGAGAAAATTTCTCCTAGTTTGCCATAAGGAATATCAAATTCTGGATAATTTTCTGCTACCTTACTATAAGCTTCGATCGCCTCTTCTGTTTTTCCTTGTTCTTGGAAATCTTCTCCATATCGATAATAAATTTCTCCAATTTTTTCCTTGATTTCTATTTTATTTGGTTCTAACTGTTTAGCTATTTGATAATTTTTTAAAGCTGACTCTAGCTGTCCTTGATTTAATAAAGCATCTGCTAATTTTTCGTAAGGTTCTACATTGTTTGGATTGGCAAACATGACTCTTTGATAACAAGTAACTGCTTCTTCCCACCGCTCGTTTTGAATTAAAATTTCTCCTAATTTATAACTAGCTTCTACTAACTGTGGCTTTAACTGAATTGCTCCTTGATAACAAGCGATCGCCTGTTGTAATTGACCATTTTCATTCAGAGTATTTCCGGTAAATAAAAATTCTTCTGCTGTAGCTTTTCCTGGTTCTAGTCTTAATACTTGAAATAAACATTCTGCTGCTGCTGCTGACTGATTAAGCTGAGTATAAATTTTCGCTAAATTACGATATGCTCCAGCAAATTCTGGTTTAATTGCAATTGCTCTTCGATAATATTGTATGGCTTTTTCCCACTGTTTTTGTTGAGCCAATATAGTTCCTAGGTTGGCATGAACTTCTACAAAATCTGGTTTAATTTCTAATGCTTTTTTGTACCAATCTAATGCTGCTTCTAATTTACCCATAGCTTGTAAAGAATTGCCTAGTATTTTATAAGCTTTGGGTTCTGGTTTAATTGAAATAATTTTCTGACTTACAGTAATTGCCTGTTGCCATTTTTTCTGATTCACATAGGTCTGTGCCACCATCATATAAGTTTCTAAATCTTCAGTATTAATGGCAGCTACAGTTGGTTGAGGTGGAATATTATTTATCTGTTCTGCTGCAGCTAGAGTATCACTAGCATTTTCTTCATGATTATTTAAACTGCCAACTAAAGTATCTTGGGCTTCTAATTCTTGACTAGAAACTAAATTATATTTATTAGCTCTAATATCTGTTGAAGTTTCTACTCTTGTATTGGTATTAGTAGCTTTAAGTTCTATAGCTCTGCGAAAACAAACTGTTGCTTCATCTAAATTTCCTTGCTGTTTTAAAGCTTCTCCTAAATTTTGATAAGCTTCTACAGAATTAGTATTTAATTTAATGGCAATTCGGTAACAAGATATTGCCTCATTTAAACTACCCTGTTGCTGTAGATTTTTGCCTAAGTTCATCATTTCTTCTAGGGTGGCTTTTTCAGGTTCTATAGAAAGTGCTTTATACTGACAATATGTAGCAGATTTTTCATTACCCAAACATAGCCATACTTTTGTCATATTGCGATAAGCTCCGACAAAATCAGGCTTCAATTCTACAGCTTTTTGATAATAAGATATAGCTAATTGCCATTTTTGCTGTATAGCGTACAAACTACCAAGATTAGCATATACTTCCGGCCAATCTGATTTAATTTCTAATGCTTTCTTATAGTAATTTTCTGCTGCTTCTAATTTTCCTTTGACTTGCCAAATATTACCTAAAGTTTTATAGGGTGGAGCATAATTTTCTTCTATTTTTATCGCTAATTCACAGGAAGCGATCGCCTCATCAAATTTTTTTTCGGCTACATAAGCTTCTGCTTTTTGCTGGAATTTTTCTGCTGCGCTTTCTGGAGGATTTGTTGATGTCATTGTTTCTCTTTTTTTTTGCTACTATGAATTAAGTTGATTTTCAGTTTGACTAAAAGTTTAATTGAAAAAATGGCAATAGTTTCTATTTCCTATTCCTTGTTTTTTTGACCCTCTTCACTTCAGTTATTAGTTAACAGTACCTCCTGTAATACCAGTTTTCAAAAAGAATTATATAGAAAAGTATATCTCGAACGGATATGCTTAAAAATAGTTGCTTCAGTTCATTTTAGATAGTTATATCTATTGTCTTTACTTTTTTTTCAAGGGGTATTAATTGTAGGTAATAATATTTTACCTAATATTATTTCTTTGTAATGATGCGCTTAATAATTTTTTTTACGATCTTATTTTACCGTTAGTCATCATCTTTTATTAAGCACAACTTCATAGATGATTTTTATAATATCATGTTATGAGGGATTAGTTATTAAATAAGAGCTACAAATCAGGAGTCAGCAGTCAGAATGAGTGGCTTTTATAGTATTAATTAGAACTTACTGATTAACTCTCAAACCATTGACAGATCAAGGTAAGTGCCTTTTTATATCGAAAAAAGTCCCAACTTTTCAGTCTAAAAAACTCAAAAATTTGTACCATTTGTGAATAATAATGCTATATTTGATTACCATCTCGTACCATTTGTCTGTAACAATACCTTTAATAATTCTTACCAAAACCTGAGTTTTACTAATAGCTGTTATCTTTTATTAAGTGCAACTTTATAGAAAATTGGTATCACTACTCACTAGTGCAGAATGGCGGAAATAACTGACCAGTTACAAAATCCTAAAAGCCTTACCAATCAATACTTCTGACTTCCGCGTAGCGGCACTAGCTCCCCATCTCCCTGTTACTAAAGATAAATAACAAACTTTTTGAGATTTAGTACTAGTATTATTGACAGACAAAGGCAGAAAATTCAAGGGACAATTTCTCCGACTACCTCCTAATTAATTCCCATTTATCCTGAGTTATGACATAGAATTCGGTTATATAGCATTTTCAAATGAGATGTAAATCTAGATTGAGATTTTTTCTTAGAAAAAAGTTATGTATTGAGTGCCATATATTCTTATGTTTACCACTATTTAATACTGTTTTCCTTCTTTACTATTCCCTATTCCCTATTCCCTATTCCCTTTTTCATAGCACTAAATTTCCACATCCCAAATAAAAACGCTATATAGCAATCAGGAATCAGTTGTAAGAATTGAGGTGTTCCTTAAAAGTATAGAATATAGCAAGTATTATATTTATATGATACGTTTTTTTCTTCTTCTCTGTATCTCTGTTCCCTGTTCCCTAAAAGTTTCCAATATCTCACAACTCAAATCATATTGCTATATAATATATCTTTGATAATTCTATAATTACTTTAATATTTAATCTCTTCCAAAAGAGGCAACAGGCAACAGTGATAAATAATTGATAATTTATGGATAAGAATTAATTTTATTTTTGATTTTTACCAGATGTCTAATATTTAATCTCCCCCACTCCCCCACTCCCTTACTCCCTTACTCCCCAAACCCTAA
>NZ_CEZPJD010000474.1:0-6109 GCF_983059655.1 Okeania sp. | reverse complement strand
AAAAAGGCTAAAACCAATATCAGTAAAGACATTTAGGTTTAATCAGCAAGCCCTATTTAGCCTTAAAAGGCAGAATTTTAGACCCAAGTAATTTTGATAATCAGTTATCAAATTGGGAAATGGAGTTGAGTTAACATTTTAGGATATGAGTCAGGAAAAGAGGGTAGGAGTCAGGAGAAATAGAAATTATAGAGGAAGTAGTCGGAATAATTTCCCTCGAGCTTTCTGTATAAATAAGTTTTTTACCTAACAAGATTAACTCACAAAAAAATAAAATTGCTCTGAATTTTTTCCCAAGCTTTTTCCTACTATCTTCTCTCCTCTGCCTTACACAAAAAGCTGATATAGCAGTCTAAGGAAAGGATACTGAAAGCTCAAAAGCTTAAAACTTAGACAAAGCAATATTTTTCTTCTTCCCTCTTCTCTCTTCCTTCTTCCTTCTTCCTTCCTCTCTTTTCCTTCTCAATTACAATTTAACGCCACATTCAGAACAGAAATTATGAGTAATACTATTTTGTGCCCCACAATTACTACAAGTAATGAACTCCACAGCTTGTTCGAGTTGTTTGCGAATAGGTAAACCAACCATTTGAGCATTATTCTTGCCAGGCGCTATCATTGGATAACAATTCTCATCCTTAGTCACACGAACATCCATCAACACAGGGCCATCGTGAGCCAACATTTGAGCGATCGCCTCTTTAAGCTCCTCCCGACTAGAAATCATCATACCTTTAATACCATAAGCCTGAGCCAACATCACAAAATCCGGCATTCCTATCTCCATATTAGAAGAAGAATAACGCTCGCCAAAAAACGCCTCTTGCCATTGACGCACCATACCCTGCCAACCATTATTAATAATCACAGTTTTAACATTAATGCCATACTGTGCCAGAGTCCCCAACTCCTGAATATTCATTTGAATACTCGCATCACCAGCAATACAAATTACCTCCCGGTTTGGCAGTGCCACCTTTGCCCCCATCGCAGCAGGCATCCCATAACCCATAGTCCCCAAACCTGCACTAGAGAGCCATTGCCGAGGTCCATTTTTCAAAAATTGAGCGGCCCACATTTGATGCTGACCAACATCAGTAGTGTAGTAAGCATCTGGAGCCATTTGGCCAATTTCGTCAATTACCTCTTGAGGTGAAATACTATCTGAATATTGGGGGGCAACTAGAGGATAATCTTGTTTCCAGCGATTAATCTTTTCTAACCAAGGTTGAGTTTGATCGGAATTAACTAAATCTCCTATTTCTCGGCAACGACGCAGCAAGTCTATCAAAATTTGGCGTACATCCCCAACAATTGGAACTTCAGGAATCCGATTTTTACCTACTTCTGCCGGATCAATATCAATATGAATTACTTTTGCATGACAAGCAAATTCATCTAACTTTCCAGTTACCCGGTCATCAAAACGGGAACCAACAGCAATTAATAAGTCGCACTCGCTCACTGCAAAATTAGCATAGGCAGTGCCATGCATTCCTAACATTCCTACTGATAGGGGATGATGTTCGTTAAAAGCGCCTTTACCCATCAAAGTAGTAGTTGCAGGAATATTAAAATGTTCTGCTAATTCTTGAATTTCCGCATGAGCATCTGCAGATATGGCACCACCACCTATATATAATAGAGGACGGCGTGCCTCTAGCATCAAATTTACTGCTTGGTTAATTTGCCGGGGGTTACCTTTGACAGTGGGACGATATCCAGGTAGTTTGATGGAACCTGGTTCAACTGGTTCATAGTCAAATTCTTCCAAACCTACATCTTTGGGAATGTCAATCAAGACTGGGCCTGGACGACCTGTACTGGCAATATGGAATGCCTCAGCAATAATTCCGGCCATATCTCTTGGGTCTCGGACAACATAAGAATGTTTAACAATCGGTAGAGTAATGCCATAAATGTCTGTTTCTTGGAAGGCATCAGTACCAATCATTTTTCGGCCTACTTGGCCTGTAATTACTACCATGGGAATTGAGTCCATATGGGCAGTAGCTATGCCTGTTACTAGATTTGTGGCTCCCGGACCTGATGTAGCAAAGCATACACCTACTTTACCAGTGGCACGGGCATATCCATCGGCGGCATGAGCAGCTCCTTGTTCGTGTCTGACTAGAATATGCTCTAGGTCTCCTGCTGCTTCTGAACGGTAGAGTTCATCATAAATTGGTAATATTGCACCCCCTGGATAGCCGAATATGTGTTTAACTCCATGACGCTTGAGACTATCCATTAGTGCAAAAGCACCCGTTGCTCGTTTTAGGGTAACTTTAGTCTGTAATTGCACAGGTAATTCCTCTCTAGATATTATTATGTATAGTTAAAAGTATAATTTTAATCAAAAATGAGACGTAATAAAAAGTCTTTTTTTACATAATTTACAAAAAACTTTAAGATTTTCTACAAGAGAGTTTTTGTAGAATAAATATTAAACTATGTAGGGTGTGTTAATAATAATACAAAGCACTGTCACACAGCACGCGGTGCGTGAGGTGTCAGACAGACCATTATTGCAGAAATGCCAAATATACAATCGTACACCCTACTTAATCTTTTGTTTACAAACAGCCTCCAAGAGTGATTTTTTCGGTATTTTTAAGATTTTAGAAGCTTACTCAAAAAACCGCTGATTGAATTTATTTTTCTTAACAAACAAGGTCCACTTGGCTGTGATATTAAAAGATGTCATCCTGATAAACAAGTAAACTAAAAATTTAAGTGTAAGGAGTGAATAACTTGAAAAAAGTAGAAGCTATTATTCGGCCTTTTAAGCTGGACGAGGTAAAAATTGCTCTCGTTAATGCTGGTATTGTGGGTATGACTGTTTCTGAAGTCAGAGGTTTTGGGCGTCAGAAGGGTCAAACTGAAAGGTATCGTGGTTCTGAATATACCGTTGAGTTTTTGCAGAAACTTAAGGTTGAAATTGTAGTTGAAGATGACCTGGTGGATATGGTTGTTGACAAAATTATTTCTGCCTCTCGTACTGGTGAGATCGGTGATGGTAAGATTTTCATTGCTCCAGTAGATAGAATTGTGAGAATTAGGACTGGAGAAAGTAATACGGAAGCGATCTAGCGTCGCTACGCGGAATTCAAAAGTCAAAAGTCAAAATTTAAAAGTATTGATTGGTAAGACTTTTAGGATTTTGTAACTGGTTAGTTATTTCTGTCATCCTGCACGAGTTTTAGAGATAGGTTTTTTCGTGCTAGGTATATAGGTAGTTAGAAGTTAGTTTGAGATTTCTGGCAAAGAAAAATTTATGATTTTTTTCTTGTCATTTATTTGATTTTAAATTTGCTTCAGAGGTCTAATAATTGAAACGTCAAAACTTTTTTATACCTATAAAACCTATCCCTATCTCTAAAAATATTTATTTGAGTTATATCTGTAGGTTGAATTGAGAGAACGTAGCTGAAACAAATGTGGTTTTTTTGTTGAGTGTTACTGCCGCTTAACCCAACCTACAGCATACTAATAAGTACCAACATCAATAGCAGATTCTTGACTTATTTCTTTCAGACGCGCAGCATAATTTTCCAATATTTTCACTCTTTGTTCATCAGTCATCCGAACAGGTGCATATACAATTTCCGGTGCCAACACATCAAAACCAACAAACTGCAACATTCCTCTATGAATAGGCCGTAAAATTCCATTAATATCGCCGTTGAAACCACCCTTAATATAAATATCTTCAGCACCACCTGTCGTCAATGATAATAATGCCCGTTTTCCCTGAAAAGCTCCTGTTTCATATATTCGACCGCCACCGTAAACGCGCCCCATAGCAAAAACACGGTCAACCCATCCTTTGAAGACTGCGGGTAAACCAAACCACCACAACGGAAATTGCCAAATCATTAGATCGCACCACTCAATTTTTTCTATTTCTGAGTTGATATCTTCGGAAAAACTATTCATCTCTGTGGCATATTTCTCTTCAAGTTGTAGTTTGAGATAATTTGAATCTTTGACAGTTGCGAAATTTTGTCTGCTGGAAACAGGGTTGAAATTCATTTCATGTAAGTCTGAAGTTTTTACTTCATTCCCTGCATCTACTAGAGTTTCACAAGCTTGACGAAACATTGCACCGTTAAAACTTTGGGGTTCGGGATGCCAATACACAATTAATACTTTCATATTTTGGTTTTTCTATAATGAATGTTGGGATTTATACCCATGCTCTCCGGCCTGTGGGAGCGTCCTATGGGAATGCCAATCAATGTTGTGGTTTCACAGAAAATATGTTAAAATGTGAAAGTAAAATTAGCAAGCAGTAAATGGTTGAGAAAGCGTACAAATTTAGGTTCTACCCAACTCCAGAACAGGAGAATCTGTTACGGAGAACATTGGGTTGTGTGCGTTTAATCTACAACAAAGCTTTAGCAGCAAGGACTCAAGCTTGGTATGAGAAACAAGAACGGTTAGGGTATAAGCAAACTTCTGCTATGCTTACCAACTGGAAAAAGCAGGAAGATTTAGATTTTCTTACAGAAGTAAGTAGTGTTCCATTACAGCAAGGTTTGAGACATTTGCAGACTGCCTTCTCTAATTTTTTCAGTGGGCGTACTAAATATCCTAACTTCAAGAAAAAACGTAATGGTGGTAGTGCTGAGTTCACAAAATCAGCCTTCAAGTGGAAAGATGGTCAAGTCTATCTAGCCAAATGTGCTGAACCATTACCTATCAGATGGAGTAGGCAACTACCACAAAACTGTATACCAACCACAATAACAGTAAAACTTGACCCTAGCAGCAGATGGTCAGTTTCTGTGAGAATCAATGACACTAGAGATTTAAAGCTCAAACCAGTTAATAAACAGATAGGTATTGACTTAGGAATTACCAGCTTAGTAACTACCAGTGATGGAAAAAAAATAGCTAATCCTAAAAATCTCAACAAGTTACACAAAAAATTAAGGTTAGCTCAAAAGTGTCTATCAAGGAAAACCTTTGGGTCAAATAATTATCAAAAAGCCAGGCTGAAAGTAGCTAGGATACACGCAAAAATCAAAGATTCAAGGCTTGACTATACCCATAAGCTAACGACTCAACTAATCAGAGAAAACCAAACAATAGTAGTTGAGGATTTGGCAGTAAAAAATATGGTCAAAAACTATAAATTAGCCAGAGCAATTAGTGATGCCAACTGGGGAGAGCTAGTCAGGCAATTAGAGTACAAAGCTGAATGGTATGGACGGGAATTAATCAAAATTGACAGATATTTCCCCAGTTCTAAGCGTTGCTCTAATTGTGGACATATAGTAGAAAAATTACCTCTAAATATCAGAGAGTGGGATTGCCCAGAGTGTGGTAGTCACCATGACAGGGACATAAACGCTTCGTTAAATATTTTGCGGATGGGAACCCGCGTCGGCGATAGACGCAAGGGAACGCCCACCAAGAAGGCTGCGGGACTCGCAGTGTCAGTCTGTGGAGCGACCGTAAGACCCGAAGGGAGTAAATCCCGGAAGGCAGGTGCTATGAAACAGAAAGCCCCTAACAGTGATGCTAGGAAATCCCGCGCTGTCTCGTAGAGGAGCATCGGGAGGATGTTAAATTTGATACAGTTGCTAGAGTGAGAATAGTTAAGTTAACGAAGTCAGAAGTTATTTTTCTAACGTGGATTTGAGCTTCGCTCCAAAAATATTTCGCCAATCAAGGCGGGGTTTGAGACCCATATTATTTTGATGAATATGAAAATACAGAAGAATCAAGAATATAGCTATCAAGTAGGTAATTATTTAGCATTAGATCATCCCACTTATGTTAGACGCTCGGCAGATAAAGAGCTATTTAATGCCTTGAAAACAGGTGAATATTGTTATGTATTAAGTTCTCCACAAACGGGAAAATCAAGTTTAAAAATTAGAACAATACAACTGTTACAAGCAGAAAATATTATCTGTATTGCTTTAGATATGACTAGAGTCAACAATAAACTTTTAACTCTAGAAGAATGGTATGAGCAAATAATTTTGACTTTAGAGAAGACTTTTTTATTTCCTCGGCATTTCCCAGAATTATGGTGGGCAGAAATGGCAGATTTGCCTGCGGATGAAAGATTATTTATTTTTATTGAAGAGGTATT
>NZ_CEZPJD010000473.1:3929-6126 GCF_983059655.1 Okeania sp. | reverse complement strand
ACTGATAACTGATAACTGAAATGACCTCATCAAAGTGGAATACGCTGTAACTGAAATGACGTGGTATTCTATTTAAGAGCAAATAAATATTTATATAGAAGAATGACAAATATTAATCCCGCAGAAACAACTCCTAAATTTTTAGTTGTCGCTACTGGTAACCCGGGGAAACTTCAAGAAATGCAGGAATATCTAGCAGATTTGAATTTACAATTACAACTAAAACCAAAAGATTTAGAAGTTGAGGAAACTGGAGAAACTTTTCTAGCTAATGCTCGCCTCAAAGCTAGTGTTGTGGCCCAAGCTACTGGTCAATGGGCGATCGCTGATGATTCTGGATTAGCAGTAGATGCTTTAGATGGTAGACCAGGTATTTATTCTGCTCGTTATGCTCCTACTGTTGCGGAACAAATAGAGCGAGTATTAACAGAATTGGGAGATAACTCAAATCGTCAGGCACAGTTTGTCTGCGCTCTTGTCATTGCTAGAGCTGATGGCACAATTGCATTAGAAACAGAGGGAATTTGCCATGGAGAAATTTTATATAGTATCCGTGGCAATGGTGGGTTTGGTTACGACCCCATTTTTTATGTTCCTTCACAAGGGAAAACTTTTGCGGAAATGTCTGCTGAAATTAAGCGATCGCTCTCTCATCGCGGTCAAGCTTTTCAAATATTACTGCCTCAGTTGAAAGCTATTTTTGCCTAGTAGACATCTCTAGAAAAGAGGGAGTAGGGAGTAGGGAGTAGGGAGTAGTGGTCTGTCAGCTTTGAATTGATGAGTTAAGACAAGCAGGAAAAGCATAAAATACAGAGGATACGGAGGAAGATTAACCCATCAAAACTAACTTGACAGACCAGTAGGAGGAAATAATTGATAGTTTCTGTACGATAATTGATGTTATTTTTTATTATTGGAGATGTCTAGTTTTCTAGGATACTGTTTTTTTGGTTAGCAGGGAACATAAGGTGACAATTTCTAATTTGTCTACCGATATCTAAAAAAATCAGTCTATTGAATGCTGGTTTATGTGTAGCAAATTTAATTCTGGTACTTTTATAACCTGATAAATACGGAAACAAAATTTTGAGTTGGAAGAATTAATATAGGAAAGACTATACACCTCTAAAACAAATAAAGAAATAGAAAAATATGAATATCAAAGCTATTGCTCTGGCATCTGTTATTGGTTTATTTACTCCTGTGGCAGATATTACCTTAAATTCTCATAGTGCTTCTGCAATGCCTACCGACTTTGTCCGTCCAACTGGAGCTTTCATGGATAATAGCGAAAATTGGGTTGTTTGGCTGAAATTAGATGAGTTCGGAAACTATACCTATGAAGCTCAATCTCGAAAAACAGGCGCTTATCTAACTTTGAAAAATGCCTCAATTACAGGAAATAACCAACGCTATACTTATACCTTTAGAAACGGAAGTCACAAATATATTATTGCTCACCGACCTAAAGACCCGTCAATTATCCGCCTGACTGTTGTCAACCCACAAGGATATGTCATATTAAACCGCCTGATGGAAAAGGTTGGTAATGATTGGGATGTCTAAAACGTCTTAGTTTTTGTATATAATCTTCTAGTTTAGATTATAGCAAGTTTTTATCGAAAATGAGTTTATACTTAGGGCTTGATTTTGGCACTTCCGGAGCGCGTGCAGTGCTTATTGACTCTAACTTTCAAGTTAAAGCACAAACACAGTATGTTTGGGAAAATACTCAACAAAATAAATTGCCTCATGTTTGGCAAACAACTTTATTTAATCTAATTTCCGATATTCCCCAAGAAATGCGAGGGGAAATTCAAGCGATCGCTATTGATGGTACTTCGGCAACTGTATTATTGTGTGATGGTGATGGTAAACCTGTCACTGAAGCGCTTCTTTACAATGACAGTAGGGGAGTGGCAATGATGGATAAGTTGAGAAGTATTGCCCCACCTAATCATCCAGTTATTAGCGCTACTTCTAGTTTGGCAAAGTTGCTGTGGTTGATTGAAAATATTTCTCTGTCGAATAAAAGTTATTATTTTTTGCATCAAGCTGACTGGTTAGGATTTTTGCTTCATGGAAAACTAGGAGTTAGTGACTACAATAATGTGTTGAAACTCGGTTATGATGTAGGCGAGTTATCTTATCCAGACTGGTTGACTGATTTTGTTAATTCTGAAGTTGGAAAAAATAT
>NZ_CEZPJD010000473.1:0-3829 GCF_983059655.1 Okeania sp. | reverse complement strand
ATTATTGCACCGACGGTTAATTCAGGCTTTTGCCAGACTTTAGCAATAGAATAGATAAATCAAAAAAAACTCCAACGTTATAGTTTTTCAACGGAGTTCTAATTTATCTATTGTACAATAGTTGGGAAATTTTTAACCGAGCTTGATTAGCGATCGTTTTGGGAGATGGAATTATTGCACCGACGGTTAATTCAGGCTTTTGCCAGACTTTAGCAATAGAATAGAGCAATCAAAAAAACTCCAACGTTATAGTTTTTCAACGGAGGCAGGGCTTACGCATAGACACTATATTTACTGTGGGCGAATACCGTTTGCTCCTATATATAGTTTTTTCAAGGTGATTCTGCGTAAGTCCTAGAGATGTTTGACTGACCCACAAAAGCGATCGCTCTGGGCTACAGAATTCTTACACCACCTACAGTAAAAAAGGCAGTAATTTATCTTCATATTTGAGGAAGGTCTTGCTAAGATTTAAGTCCAGGTACTTATTGCTAAAGTTTGTATTTTTACAAGTTCATCAGGAAAGTATTGATAGATTATTTCTTAATAATTAAATTAGAATTTATAGTATTTTATTCAGATTATTAGTTATTTATACCTATTTAGTTTTCTTGAATAATTGTTGATAAATTGCTGTCTATATCAGGTCAGGATCAATTTTCAGCTTCAAATTCACCCATCTGGGTGAGGCAAAAATTATCTAAATGAATGGGTTACTTTTTTAGTAATTTTAGGGGATAATAAAAAGTATCGAGTTGAGATGAACTTTATGAACAATGTTGTACTTTGCGAAAACAATAAACTCGTTGCTCAGGTTGCTAAATTAAGTGGAATGAATTCTATTGAAGCAGCAGAATCATTATCCGCACTTGAAAGATTTACTACTACAGATTTTCGTAAAATTAGAAGGGCAGATAAACAAGGAAAAGACGAAGGGAATGTTAAAATTCTTAACAAATTTATGCACAAAATGCCAGCTTATGATGGTGATATTTATCGGGGTATGTCTTTTAGTGAAAAATCAATAAAATCTTTTATTCAACAATTAAAACCCCATGGAGATTATACTTTAGATTCGCTCACCAGTTTTACTTCCGATCCAAAAATTGCTGAGACTTATTCTGGTCATTGTTACCAAGTAGTGATTCGGGTAAAGCACAATCATTCGGGAGTTTCTATTAGTGATTTTTCTGCAATGTATAGCGAAAGCGAAGTTTTAGTTCCCAAAGGTACTAAATATGAGGTAACTAATGTACCCAAGGAAGTTAAAGTGGGACAAATAAATTATGTTGACTTAGAAGAAATTTCTATTACAGAAGAAAGTTATGAGAATAATTAACTTTAAATAAGGAAGAAGGAAGAAGGAAGAAGGAAGAAGGAAGAAGGAAGAAGGAAAAGGAAAAAAGGCTTAAAAACCTGAAAAAACTTAAATTTCCTTTAGATATTCATCCTTGGGTTTGCACAAATTAGTTTAATTGCACATAGTATATATCCAATGGCAAACCCTTAACAAAGTCAGAAGTCAGAAGTCAGAAATTGTTTTTGTCAAGGGGATTTGAAAAACTTTCCAAAAACATTTCACCTTAAAAGGCAGGGTTCTAGACCCAATTATTTTAATAAGGAATAGGGCATTACAGATTTGTGCATTAGACATATCCAAAAATTAAAAATAAAATAAATTATTATCAATAAATTATCAATTTTCCTGCCCTGTTTCCTCTTTTATAGATATATAGCTTTTTCAAATGAGATGTAAATCTAGAACGTAGTTTTTTCTAATAAAAAAAATCTGTATTGAGTACCTATTCCCTTTTATTTTTCATAATTTAATACTGTTTTTAATCTTTTACTATTCCCTATTCCCTATTCCCTAAAACAGATTATTTAACTGGCAAGAAAATAGTCATAATTTCCCCTTTTGTTGGTCGTTGTCTTACTACTAATTTTCCTCCTATTGCTTGAAAAAGATTTTTAGTAACTTTTAAATTTAAACTAAGATTACCTGTTTCTGGTTGAAACATTAATAAAGGACCGATAGATTTAAAAGGTGTTTTTGTAGAGCTGGTAAAAGGTGAGTGACTTTTTCCGCCCATATTAGAATCAGATTTAAGCTGCAATTTTAACTGACTTCCAGCTAACATTACTTCCACCTGCATTAGACTGCCAGAAGGTAAATTTCGGGAGAAATTTTCAATCAAATTTCCTAATACTTGGTCAAGCATAATAGGATCGCTAACAACCGTTGGCATATTAGGAGGTAAAATAACTTTGAGAGTATGATTTCTTTGAGTTGCCTTTTGTTGCCAACGAGGTATACTATTTTGAAAGACTTGAGCTAGAGGAATAGTTGTTAATTGTAGGTATGATTTTTTTTCCTTGAATAGTTGCTGAGTTTCTAATTCTGCTGCTCTAAAAATTAGATTAAAGCGGTCTATTTGAGAGGTACATTCAGCATCAATCATTTGTAAACGCTTTTTTATTACTTCTTGATTAAGATTTGGACGCTTTAATAATAGGCGAGTTAAAGTCTGAATAGTTGCTAAAGGAGTTTTGACTTCATGGGCGATCGCTTGTAACAGTTCTACATCGGGAGATTTAAAATTTTCAATGGTAGATTTTAGTGATAAAGTTGTTTTTTGATTGTTTTTACTTTTGTCATAAGTATTGACTTCTAATTTTTCATGTTTATTATCTAAAGTTGGTAAATTATCTAATAATAAACGACTAAATTTCATCACTATTTTATAGCTTGGTTCGTGAGGTGGATTTTTATCAAATATGCTGTCTAAAATTGCTAATTTCTGAGAATATCGATTGATAATTTTTTGATGTTTATCAATATTTTTAGAATAAAACTTGGTAAGTAATACGATTCGTTGACGTAAGATAATCCATGCTCTTTCAACTACTTCTGGGTCAAAAGAAAATTGAAAAGCTGGTTTATTATCTATGCTTTTTCCTAAGACCATAACCAAACTAAACTCAGCAGTTAAGACTAAACAAAACTGCTCATTTATTATTGGGTCTTTAGTTGACAAAGGTAGTATAGGTATAAAATCAGAAAAGGAATTTATACTATCTGCTCCTGGTAATAGAGGTAAACTTTGTCTTCTAAAAATAGATAACCAGTCTAAATTTTCCTGTATTTCACTGGTAAAAACTGAAGTATAAAAATTCGTAGATAAAGCAGGATTTGTTAAAATAGGAGTAGGACTAGATAAGACTAATCCACTATATGGTTTTATATGAGAAAAAAATGAATTAGGAGTAGACTCTTTTGAATTTCTACTAGAATCTCTCTCGTTTAATAAATCAATAGTTTTTGTAATCTCTTGATTATTAAAATCTCGATTGTCTAATGTTTTTGATGAATTTTCTAATAATTGATTGACACTAGCGATCGCGCTATACCATTCCTTTTGAGCCTTTAAATACAAATCTTGATTTCTCTGTTTCATAAAAGGAGGAGAATTTTCCTTTGCCAATCCCATTGTTTTTGTAGGCAAATCATCACTTGACATTTCTAGGGCAAAAATGTCGCTTACAGTTGGTAATATATAATTATAGTTGTCCATTTTTTCCATAATATAAATAATATTAATTTATTAACTGATAAATTTAAACTTCTACAGAAACTTTAACTAACTTTACTAGAAAGAATAGTAAAATAAAGAGCAAAACTATCAATATTTTTTTCTTGTCTTTTGTCTTAAATTTTGTGTATTAAATTTTTCACCCAAGAATAAAAAAATTGGATAATACTTAATTTGAAAATCTAGTGCAGAATGGCGGAAATAACTGACCAGTTACAAAATCCTAAAAGCCTTAC
>NZ_CEZPJD010000472.1:0-6131 GCF_983059655.1 Okeania sp. | reverse complement strand
TCAAGGTCTGTTAAGTTAGTGAGTTTAGTGATTGATTCCGGTAATTCCGTTAATTGATTTCCTCTTAAATCAAGGTCTGTTAAGTTAGTGAGTTTAGTGATTGATTCCGGTAATTCCGTTAATTGATTTCCTCTTAAATCAAGGTCTGTTAAGTTAGTGAGTTTAGTGATTGATTCCGGTAATTCCGTTAATTGATTACCACTTAAATTTAATATTTCTAGAAGTTCTAATTCCATAACTTTAGTAGGAATTTCAGTTAATCCTTCATCACTGTTGTCAAAAGCATTATGACTTAAATCTAACTTCTTAAGTTTGTTTTCCTTAGCTACTTGTATTCTTTCTTGAAAACTTTGTGGTATCTGATTCTGCTTATTTATTTTAGGAGAAGTCATAATTTCATAAAATATTTTTACGCTCACATAATACCTACAAATATAAATATTGATTTTCCATAACTATTTATGCTTTGCTTATGGAAGTCTTATGGGTGAGGGTAGGAGACAGAAGAATAGAATTTCCTACGGAATGCTCCGCAAACAGAATTTAGAATTCAGAATTTATCATAATTTAGAGGAGTTAGGAAGAAGAAATATCCCTTGATTTTTCTATCCTTATCTACTCAGAATTCTAACTTTTTTAGCCTTTTAGACCGAAAACCTTGCACCTTTTTTCACTCTAAAAATCCTCAAATATTTACAGATAAAAGCTTTGACAGTTAATCAGTAGAACAATAATTATCCATATTGGTCAATCCTCTCCTTTTTAGGGAAAGTTAATTATCCATTATCCATTAATCAACCATGTCTTTTGGTAAGCATTTCCTGCGGAATACTGCGCAAACAACTATTAGCATTCAGCTAATTCCTTCTTCCAAGATAATGACTCATAACTCATAGCTGATAGCTGACTGCTGAATGCTTACCTTTTAATAAAGCGATATAGCTGCCGCTAGGCTCCGCCAACGCTTCAAAAGCTTCTATAATCTCAAAATCAGTTAAACACTTAATTTTTACTTATAAGTTTTAGTATTTTCCTTTGAATATTTTTAATTTTGTCAGGATTTTATGACAAAAAAGGAGAAAATTTTTCTGATACAGCTAACGAAGTTTCAAGATTTTTAGCCGTTTTCTTCCGTTGTGTGATACTATAAATCTTAGAATAATCCAAGGGTAAGTATTGCTGAAGAGAATTTTGACGCTGCAAATACTGATTATTTCGTTCTTTCAGAGACAAATAGTCTTGTTTTCCTCAACTAGAAATGACAAATTTTTCTCTTCTAACTTTTCGGCAGTTTGATAGATTGACAATTTTGTGGTAAGCGGAAGAAAAAAGGACAATTATAGCTGATGAGCGATCGCTCCACTCTTATCCAAACACTTTTTTGACTATACTTGATTCGGCAAGAGGTCTCCCATTATCAAAATAACATGGGTCTAAAACCCCGCCTTTTAAGGCGAAATATTTTTGGAGCTTTTCTCAAATCCTCGTTACAAAAATAACTTCTGACTTCTGACTTCTGGCTTTTAACTTCTGACTTCGTTAAAATCTCCAATTTAACGGGAGATAACTTCACACTGCATATTCAATCAGAGATCAGAAATATTGATAGAATGACTGAAAATATAGCTTTTGAATAGAATCTGGCAAAGTTGATTCTGGCAAAAGCTAGAATTAAATATATAGAATTAAAAATCTCATGACTTTGGCCCAAACACTGGAACAAGAGTGGAAAACCAAACTTCAGGAAGACTACCCAAACCATAGCTCAGATGTCCACAACAGTATTATTTGCTGGCTATTGGGGAATAATCCTAGTCGCTTAGACGAACTGACTCCTACTCAAAGGGCAATGGCATCTAAAGGGAGAGAGTTTCTTTATCGAATTCTAAAACAAAGATATTTGGACATTCCGCCAGAGCGAGCTTATCGAAACTTAATGCAACGCTTGAGTGGTCTAGTAATGCTGCGACAAAAAATACGAGCATGGGTAAATACCAGTCGCGATCGCCAACGAAGTGTAATTGATGTCCTCCAGGAAGTGATCCAAGAGATGCTAAATAGCGATCGCTACCTACAGCAACAAATGGCCAAAATCAGTGAATGTACAAAAAATCCCAATCTCCGCAACTCTCTATTATTAGCTAGTGTAGAAGAATACTGTATTAGACCGATTCGCAATCAGCCTTTATTGGTATATAGATTTGTTAACTATCTACGTCGAACTCAAAGAGGTGGCCTAACTCAAGTACCTGTAAAAGAATGGGTTAAATTAATCTCGGAAGATATTAGTCCTGGTGATACAGAAGATAGAGTAAGTTTGTTAGATGCTGTAGTGACTTCAGGGTATCAAGATAATGAAGAAATGGAGCAACAACATTTGCTCCGCTCTAAAGTCCAGGAGGAATTTGAGAAATATTTGGTGGAAAAAGTTGATTCCAAGGCAGCAGAATGGTTAAAGCTTTATCTTCGAGGCAATACTCAAGAAGAAATTGCTCAAGCTTTAGATATGCCTATCAAGCAAGTGTATAGATTACGAGAAAAAGTCAGTTATCATGCAATTCGTGTTTTTGCAGTTAAACAACAACCAGAATTAGTAGCTAGTTGGTTAGAAATTTCTCTGAATGAGCATGGCTTAGGTTTAACTTCTCATCAATGGCAAAAATACTGGCAAAATCTCAATCCTCAACAACGTTATTTAATTGAAGGGTTAAAATCAGGTGCAAGTGTAGAGGAAATTGCTAAACAGTTAAACTTGAGAAGTAACCAAGTTATTAGCGAATGGACTAAATTATATTTATCTGCTCAATCCTTACGAAATAGTTCCTAGCTTTCATCAAGACTAAGATTGTAGATATTGCAAGGGTGTCAGAAATAACTAGGGTTTGCGCTCAAAAGTCTTTTAGTAGAGGTAGGAGTCAGGAGTCAGAATTCTCAATTTAGAAGGAATAAAAATTATAGAAGAAGTAGTCAGAAAAAGCGTTCTGCTTACTTTTTGTCGATAGCAATAGCACAGGACAACTAAAGTTGTCTATTCTAAACGACTCCCTTGTTTTCATCCACCAGTTCAAACATGGGGGCCTTCAACGTCGCTTTTCGGTAATTTTTAGGATAATATAGTTTTAATAAGTAGTGCCTCGAGTATTTGAGTATTTAGATACTTGGATTATGTAATTGGCGTATTTAGTGTGATTTGTTGAGAACTTTTTTGCAGATGGTAAAAGTACACCAATATATATATAGTAACTGCTTGATTATTACCATTTTTTTACCGAATAATTAATGTTTAAAGCCTCTCCTTATAAAGGAGAAACAAGCGGTCTAGGGATGTCGAGGTCTCCTCGCTATATCCAATCGACCAAGAGAAGAAAAAATTTTCATAATTAGTCAATCCTCTTCTTTTCAAGGAGAGGTAATTATTAATTATTAATTATTAATTATTAATTGTTAAATCAGCTTCAATAGCTCTAGTGAAGACAGTTGTTGCCTATTTTAATCCCGATCGTTAAATAGATGATTTCTATTAGTTTCAAACTAACAATTCAATAATGCCAGCACACAACAAAAATAATGGGGAAAAGCAAATGGATCATCCCCAGATATTTGCTCTAATTGATAATATATTACCATTTGAAGCCTGTCTACACTATCAAATTTTACCTTTATCTATAGAAGGTAGCCGAGTTAGACTTGGTGTTGTTGACATCAAAGATTATTCTGCTATAAATTATGCTCGCCGATTATTATCTTATTTAAATTGCTCGCTGGTAATGGAAGAAATTTCCTCTGAAACTCAGAGGTCAATATTATCATCTTATTTAAATTATCTTGGCCATCAAAAATCTGTCACTTCTAGTTCTTCTCAACCTAAATTACCCAGTAATAATCATCAATCTACTAAAAAAGGAAAAAAGCAGCAATTTTCTGACCAAAAAAAGATAACAAGTCAAGAATATTTAATTAAAAAATCTCAGGATTCACAACAACAAAAATTTCAACCTCAAATTCAAAGTTTATCACAAAATCAACACAATCATTTATGTGATGTTTTAGAACTATTTATACCTAACTATCAACAATCTATCTCTTTAGAAAATATAGGCAGCTTAGAGCCTCAAAAGTTATTAAGAGAACTAATGGTAAGAGTTTTAGATTCAGGAATTGGTAGACTTTATTTTGAGCAACAAGAATCACAAGGAAAAATCCTTTGGAGTCAAGATGGAGTTCTGAAATCTGTAGTTGAAAACCTAGAACGAGAAAAAATTGAAGGTGTTATTAACGAACTCAAAATTCTGACAAAAATGAGTTCTATTCCCATGAAAAAACCTCGGCAAGTAGAGATTGAAAGAATATATCAAAATAATCATTTACTATTACGTTTGAGAGTGATGCCAGGAGTTTATGGAGAAGAAGCAACACTACAAGTATTAAGAGGAGCTGCTTTAAGATTTTATCAACAGCAAAAGCTATCTTTATTGAGTCAAGATACCTTGAAATTAGGCAAACAATTACAGATAAAAATCAATCAAATTTATTGTAGTCAACATCTAGCTCCATTTCAGCTAGATAGCTTGTTAACTTTGCAAAAGTTACTAGATAATGTTGAGCATCAGGTTGAATGTATTATTTCTCAACAAAATAATCAAAATTTATAAATATGACAGGGAGTAGGGAGTAGGGAGTAGGGGGAAATTTTGTTGTAACCATTCAGCAGTCAGCTATCAGCTTCTATTACCTTTAAAAAGCATTTCGGTACAGAAAATGCGGATAGCTAGTTAACCAACTTTTGAGAAAAACTCTACTACTATACTAGGGCTTGCTTATGGAAGCTAAAAATCAGGATAGCTTAAGGTAATGGAGCTTTTTATACTCAGTTTATCTCCTGATTATTGACTCTTATTAGCCTCAAAATACTGAAACTTTAGCTGAAATTCAAGAAAATTTCTTCACATAAAAATGGCTGAAACTATTGCCTGTTTAAACCATCTCCGCGTCTCCGCGTCCCCGCGTCCCCGTATCCCCGTCTCCTAACCCCCAGCAACCCATCCTATACTAAAACAGGCTCTGCTTGTGGCCACCGATTCATTGTTTTACCAATTACTGCCATTTCCTGCATTAACCGGTCGAATTTTTCAGGCGTCAGGGATTGAGGGCCATCAGATAAAGCTTTTGCTGGATTTGGATGGACTTCAATCATCAGAGAATCTGTCCCTGCAGCAATAGCAGCCATTGCCATTGCTGGTACATATTCAGCTCGGCCAGTACCATGACTAGGGTCAATCATAATTGGTAAATGAGTCAGCGATCGCAACACTGGTATTGCTGAGAGGTCCAAAGTATTACGAGCGTACTGACGGTCAAATGTACGAATACCGCGCTCACAAAGAATTACATTTTGATTTCCAGCAGCTAAAATATACTCTGCAGCCATTAACCAATCTTCGATAGTTGCAGCCATTCCCCGCTTCAAAAGTACAGGTTTGTCTTGGGCACCTACCTTTTTTAACAGAGAGAAGTTTTGCATATTACGAGCACCAACTTGTACCACATCAGCAACTTCAATCAATTTTGGTAAGTCAGCGGCATCCATTACTTCTGTGATGATACCCAGGCCCGTTTTTTCTTTAGCTGTAGCTAGTAGACCTAAAGCACTTTCACCATGTCCCTGAAAAGAGTAAGGAGAGGTACGAGGTTTATAAGCTCCTCCACGCAAAAATCTAGCACCCGCAGCTTTAACCCGCTGGGCTGTTTCTATAATCATCTCCTCATTTTCTACGGAGCAAGGGCCTGCAACTACAACTAAGGGGTGATGAAGACCGAAAGTTACAGGTCCATCAGGAGTAGATACTACTACTTCACTTGCTTCTCCATGGCGATATTCTATACTTGCTCGCTTATAAGGACGTTCAACCCGCAAGACCTGTTCGATCCAAGGACTCAATTCTTGTAGTTGTAATGGATCTAGGTCGGCAGTATCTCCTACTAAACCTATAACAACTTTATAGCGCCCAACAATTTTTTCTGGTGTCAGACCCAAATTAGTTTTAAGGTCATTACAAAGACGGTCTATTTCGGCTTCTGGAGAACCAATTTTTGTTACTATAATCATTTTTTCTTTTGCGGTTAAATTTAGA
>NZ_CEZPJD010000471.1:4070-6142 GCF_983059655.1 Okeania sp. | reverse complement strand
GAGGGAGTGGGGGAGTGGGGAGTGGGGAGTGGGGAGTTAGGGAGTAGGGGAGTGGGGGAGTGGGGAGTGGGGAGTTAGGGAGTAGGGAGCAGGGGAGTAGGGGAGTAGGGAGTGGGGAGTAGGGAGTGGGAGAATTAATAATAAGATAAAGTTGTAGTGAGGAGAAAATTAGAGTGAATAATGGGTTGGTTCAAAGTCATAAAGATTTAAAGGTTTATCAGAAGGCTTTTTTTGGAGCTATGCAAATTTTTGAATTGTCTAAAAAATTTCCGGTAGAAGAAAGGTATTCTTTAACTGACCAAATTAGACGTTCGTCACGTTCTGTTTGTGCTAATCTGGCTGAAGCTTGGCGAAAACGTAGATATGAGCTGGCCTTTGTTGCTAAATTAAATGATTCAGAAGCAGCAGAAACACAAACGTGGCTTGATTTTGCTGTGAAATGTCAATATTTAGATGTAGAAACAGGGGAAAAGCTTTCAACAATTTATGACGAAATTATCAGAATTTTAGTAAAAGTAATAAATAATCCTCATCCTTGGTTGTTGAAAAATCCAGGAAGTAGGGAAGTTAAAAGTTAGTTGCTGTTTTTTCTGATAGTATTACTTTAGCGATAATTAGTCTTAAATCCTTGTAACTTCCAAGCTAAAACTTAAATTTCTGAAAATGTCTTTCGTATAATTTTACTCCCCTACTCCCCACTCCCTGACTCCCCCACTCCTCACTCCCCTACTCCTCACTCCCCTACTCCCCCGCTCCCCCACTTTAACGCCGTGGATCGACGGGACGTGCCACTAAAATACCAATAGAACTTTCTACGTTCCAAATGTATCTTTCTAAATCATAAGCAACAGTTACTTTTCCTGCCGGAGAAGCATGAATAAAACCAATATTACCATCAGAATTACGATAAACTAAACCAGTATGAGTTACATCTAAGCCATTAATTTCTGTTGCTACGGCGACTATATCTCCTGCTTTTAACTGAGAATAAATGCTGCTAATTTTATAGTAAGGAATATAATTAATTTTCAGCTTACTAATACTATCTTCCATATTCACAATACATTGATAATTAGCATCATTACTAGCAATTTGTGGATACTCCCATCTATTTTTACTCATAAAAAATAACGGCTTTTTAACTCTTTCTGCACCTAATTCAACACCAATATCTTTTATATTGTCGCGCCTCTGATTATCAGCAATCCATTCAGAAAAATAATGCAAACGACTACAATATCCATTCATTTTTCCATTCCAATAACGCTGATTTCTAATATTATTAATAAAGGTTAAATAAGAATAATCTTCTACTGCTATACCTCTAGCCATTGCCAAAACAGTTTCTACAAATAAGACACAATCAAATCCATCTAAAGTAATAACTAAAGATTCTTGATTCGACTGGTCTAATAATCCAGCTTTGTAGGGAGTACCAATAAAATAATCAGCGATCGCCTGCATGATTTCTGCCATCGGACGTTGAGAAAGATTTTGTTTTATGGCATATTCCATTACTGGTTTAAACTGAGGATCTTCGGGAATATTATTCGTTGATGGTTGATTAATTTCTTTGTCACCAACACTTTTATTTAAGTGAACATCAATTACTGGTCTTGTCGGAGGTTGAGAAGGACCAATAGGTGCTTCTTTTAAGATATTTTGCCTTGATAAAGTAGATGATTTTAATGAAATTTTCTCATCAATATCTAGAGTTTTTAAAGTAGTATCATCAAATTGAACTAGACTAAAATTAAATGGTTTTTCTGAAGCAAATAATTGTGAATTAATATTTTTTTTATTGTCAAATTGTATTTGGCGATTATCCCGATTATTAGTAATATATTTAGCCTGTAGATTGACACCTTTTTGAGCAGCATTAATCTTATCTACAATAGATAAAATTCCTGTATGACTGCCAGTAATAGCTACTGTTAAAATAATTAACTTGAATAATTTTCTCATTTTTTGATAAGGACTTTTAGCTATTCAACAATTGATAATGAAAAATAAATAATGGATAATTACCTCTCCTTGAAAGAAGAGTATTGAGAGGTTATCTGAGAAGTCCC
>NZ_CEZPJD010000471.1:2440-3970 GCF_983059655.1 Okeania sp. | reverse complement strand
TGATGTGAAACCGACACTTTTGAACAATCGCTATCAAGTTATACAAGCACTCAGTAGTGGTGGGTTTGGAGAAACCTTCTTAGCTCAAGATACCCAAATGCCTTCTGGTCGCTACTGTGTAATTAAGCAACTTAAAGTAGTTACAAATAATCCCGAAATTTACCAACAGGTATTGCAACGTTTCCAACGAGAAGCGGCCATTTTAGAAGAATTAGGGGAGACTAATAGCCAAATACCCAAATTGTATGCTTATTTTAGTGATACAGCAGGTCAATTTTACCTAGTACAAGAATGGATAGAGGGAGAAACTCTGGGGAAAAAAGTAAAAACTACAGGCCCAATGACAGATGGTAATGTTCAGAAAATTCTGATTAGTTTACTATCGGTTATTAATTATATACATAGTAGAAATATTATTCATCGGGATATTAAACCGGAAAATATTATTTTGCGCCAACAAGATGATTTGCCTGTTTTAATAGATTTTGGGGCAGTAAAAGATTCTATTAGTACAGCAATTAATTCTCAAAATACGACACCTATTTCTATTATGATTGGTACTCCTGGATATATGGCTTTTGAGCAAGCAGCAGGACGACCAGTTTATGCCAGCGATTTATATAGTTTAGGATTAACAGCTATTTTTCTACTAACAGGAAGAGTTCCCCAAGATTTAGAATTGGATTTACAAACAGGGAAGATTATTTGGCAAAAATATACGAGTAATTTAACTCCTAAATTAGCAGGAATTTTAGACAAGGCAATTCAACCTAATATTAGCGATCGCTTTGCTACATCTACAGAAATGTTAGCTGCTTTAGAGTCTGATTCAACTCAGGTTTTTAGTAATGAAAAGACTCAGTCATCTTTATCTTTAGCAGTAGTCAATAATCCTGACAAAACTACAACTTTAAATTCACCTTTAGACCAAAGTCTAGAAAACCCTTCAACTCAATTATCTATTAATCGCAGAAATTGGCAGAAAGCTGCGATTGTTAGTAGTGTTATTGGCAGTTGTTTTTTGAGTAGTATTTTGCTCAAAAATATCTTAAGTAAATCTCCCCAAACGGACTTAGATATACCAAGATTTCCCACACCACCTACCACCGAATTAGTAAAATCAATTTCTCAACAACAAGCTGAAGAATTAATCCAGAATTGGTTAAAAGCAAAAAAAGAAATATTTGCTCCTCCATATAATCGAAAACTTGCTGCTGAATTGACAACAGGAAAAGTTTATGATAACATAGTTGCCTCTGATGGAGCGATCGTCTGGTTAAAAGAAAACAATGCTTACTATCAGTATAAAGTACAAAAAATAGATAGTATTGAATATTTTTCTATTCAAGGAAATCGAGCGACTATTCAAGTCAAAGTCACTGAAGAATATCAACTATTTAAAAATGATAAATTAGACACTACAAGGTCAGGCTCTGCCCAACTAACAGTTATTTATAACTTGACATTTATAGATGGCAAATGGAAAATAGCTACTTCTCAGATTATTTAGAAAAATACTCATCCAATTTT
>NZ_CEZPJD010000471.1:0-2340 GCF_983059655.1 Okeania sp. | reverse complement strand
ACATTAGCAAGTGGAGGATTTGGCGAAACATTTCTTGCCCAAGATACTCAAATGCCCTCCGGTCGTCTATGCGTGATTAAACAACTTAAACCCATAGTAAATAATCCTCAAATTTATCAAATCGTACAAGATAGATTTCAAAGAGAAGCAGCAATTTTAGAAGAATTAGGAGAAACAAATTATCAGATTCCTAGATTATACGCATACTTTACAGAAAACGGAAAATTTTATCTAGTACAAGAATGGATAGAAGGAGAAACCCTCACAAAAAAATTACAAACCGAAGGATTATTTAATGAAGATTCTGTACGACAAATTCTCATAAATTTACTCCCAGTTTTAGACTACATCCACAGTCAAAGAATTATCCATAGAGATATAAAACCAGGCAATATAATCTGGCGAGAAAAAGATGATTTGCCAGTATTAATCGACTTTGGAGCAGTCAAAGAATTAATGGGAACAACATTAAATTCTCAAGGCAATCCTTCTCGCTCCATAATAATAGGTACTCCAGGATTTATGCCACCAGAACAAGCAGCAGGCCATCCAGTTTATGCCAGCGATTTATACAGTTTAGGGCTAACAACAATTTATTTATTAACCGGAAAAAATCCCCGCCAATTACCAACAAATTCTCAGTGGGAAAAGTTGGCTACAAATATAACTCCCCAACTAGCAGAAACTTTAAATAAAGTTATTCAAGCCAACCCAAGCGATCGCTACTCCACGGCCGGAGAAATGCTCCACTCCCTAAAGTTTGGCCCTACTGCGATGATTCCCACAGTACCTTCTCCGCCACCTCCCATTCTTCTACCCCTATCAGAAGGATCTCCCACTCCAGCACCAACCTCAGCTACTTTACCTCCACCAGAAGCTTTAAGCTCTTCTCAATCTGTAGTTTCTCATCCCCCAGTTCCCAAAAAAACTCATCAGATGGGAGACTGGCTAAAAGCAGTTATTACAGGTAGTATGATTGGCAGTTTTATTCTTATTGGCATTGTTTTAAGTAATATATTTCCCTCAATAATTAACTCAATTTTCCCAAAAAAGTCTCAAGAAAATATTGATATATCAACCACAAATATCAATCCAGAAAAAACAACTACTTCATCACCAAAATCGATAACTTCACCACAGTCTCAAACACCTAAAACTCCTATAGTCAATTCAATCTCAGAAATAGAAGCAAAAAAATTAATTGAAACTTGGCTACAAGCAAAAGTAAAAATGTTTTCCCCTCCATACAATAACCAAATTGCCGAACAATTAACTACAGGAAATTTTTATGAAAAAACAGCAGGAATAAATGGTTCAATCAATTGGTTAAAAAGCAACAAAGCTTACTACAAATATGGCATACAAAGACTTGAGTCAGTAGAACAATTTTTCGCCGACCGAGATATTGCAACTATCAAAGTTAGAATTACTGAAGAATATAGTCTTTATCGTAATGGCAAAATTGACCCCAATGAAACAGACTTCAAAACTTTAACCATTATTTATAACTTAAAATTAGTAGACGGTCAGTGGAAAATATCTAACTCTCGTAAACTTTGAATATAGCAGTCAGCGGTCAGCTATCAACTTCTCTGGCCTGTATAATGAGGGATACTCAAGAGAAGCCGCTCCACGTCTACAAACCCCCATTAATACACACCACTAATTTTTCAAATAAGCGTGGGGGACATCGAACCCTTGGATTTTTAGCTGTTAACGCAGTTCCTCTGCAAGAGGCTAGCTAAATGCTGTTTGCGGAGCATTCCGGGGAAAAACTAATAGCTAGTTAAATAGTCAGATAAAATTCAAATTACAGCCGTTTTGGAGTTGATGAGGTACAAAATTGTAGAACTTTAGGGACGTTGTATGCAACGTCCTTACAGAGTAGGAAAAAAAGACTAATTTTTAAACATTTGAAGTGAAAAATAGTTTATACCAATTTAAAAAAAGAATGCTACAAAAAAATAGATATCGATCGGATATGCTTAAAAATAACTGCTCTAGTTCATTTGAGATGGTTATATCTATACTTTTTTCCCTTTTTTTAAATATTTCCCCCTTCTTCCTTCTTTCTTACCGAAAAATTGTGGGTATGTGCCTCCCCTTTTAAGGGGATAAAAAGCGGTCGAGAGATGGCGAGGTTTCCTCGCCATATCTAATCGACCAAGAGAAAGAATATATTCCTTATTTCAAGCCTCTTGCTTTCCTAGGTCATGCTCCGCAAACAGCTAGAGGTACTGATAACTGATAACTGAAATGACCTCTACCATTTGTAACAAAAATTTATCAAATTGGTATTATGAATTTTTGGCGTAAATTACAACTATTGATAATTACATT
>NZ_CEZPJD010000470.1:0-6147 GCF_983059655.1 Okeania sp. | reverse complement strand
TCTAACTTCACTTAATTTTTCCGCTTTTTCTACTTGTTCAATAATCTCTTTAATTATGGCAAACAAGTTAGCATCAAGAACCTTGAGTAAATCTTTTTCAAAGCTTTTTCTAAACTCAATATTCATAGTTTTTTATTAAGAATTTTGAATATTTCTTCTCGGCTAACTAGTTCGCTATTTTCACCTTCTTGAATAGCGTTTTTTATCAATATATCTTCTAAAGTTTCTGCTAAAATTTCTGAAAATTCTTCTTTTTGTTCTTGCAGTAGTTCAATAATTGCTACTTTCAGCAACTCTTTTAGTTTGGTCTCGTCTATAGTAATTTCAGCCATAGGTTTTTTGATAATTATTTTGTTGAATTATAGCACCTATGGTTGATAAATAAAAATAGATTTAGAGACAGGGTTTTGGGAAAAATTGTTTGTGTTGGGCTTATCCACAGGATAAGCTACGCTAACGTTGCCTCAACCCAACCTACAAGAACTAACTCTGTTCTAATTCATACCATACTGAAGATTTATTTACTCATGGTTTTTAAAGGTTATAAACACAAAAATAAACATGTAAAAATAAATTGCTTCTAACATAGAAAAAACAGATAAAGATGCACTTAATTCTTCACTTTTTCCAAATAAAAATAGAGGATTTTTGTCAGCTTTTAATATCCATACCCCTAGCACTAAAAGAGATAGTGAATAGGCCGATATAGCAATTAAAATATATAATAACCCTAGGTCAAATCCAAAAATTATGCCCAAAATACCAGCAACACTTACAAAGACAAGTTCAAACTTAGCAATAGGAGCTAAAAAACTCCAATCTTTATCTAGATTTACTGCTTGATTTGCAATTTTGTTTATAGATACAATTAAGTTAATAAACATGAAAAAAGATTCTTTTAATAAATTTGGATATTCATGAACAAGCAAAATCAAAAATGGTGATGCCCATAAAGCTTTCAGACAAATTATTCCAACATATCCAAAGTATTGAGTTAAATCGTCATTTTTAGACCTAAAAAATGTATAGAGTAAACCGCAAAGTACACTATAAATGAGCAAGAAAATAATAGTGGTGGTTTTATTTCCATATAAAAGCGTACCTAAAGGTTCTGTGATTTTGAATTGAACAACTAAAAATACAACACACAAATAAATACATAAAGCGAGACCAATATTAAAAAAGACTTCTGTGAGAAAAGTCTTCTTTTGTGCAAAACTAAGTGAAGATACAGCTTGAGTCATTATCTTTGTTTACTTATCCTATTCAAATTAACGCATTATTGTAGACATCTAGGTATTGTAATCAAGTCATTTACATATTAACAAGTCGGAAAAGGACGGATAAAGACGGAGATTTTATTAAGAAAATATAAAAAGGACGGATAAAGAAGGATAATAGCGGATAAGCTATTCAGAAGAATTAATTCTAAAACAATGGACTGGCAAACAGTTTTAAATTCAATTGATGAGTTAGTCTTTCAGCAAACTGGAAAACACCTAAATAATCTACAAATGGCAATTTTGAAAGGTGTTCTGAATAACGAAAAATATAGAGAAATTGCAGAACAATATAAATGTTCTAATGGTCATGTTAAGGATGAAGGATACGAACTCTGGCAACTTTTATCAGAGGTTTTTGGAGAGAGGTTAAATAAGTCAAATTTTGTTGCTACAGTCGAACGTTTGGGATGTGCAAATTATCAGTCTCCCTTAATAGGAAATCATGTTCGTGTTGATAGTATTAATCTATGCAATAATCCCGAAACAACAGAACTAAAAAATAGGGATGTTGTTAATACTAGAGAGAAGTCCAAAATGACAAACTCTCCTCAACCCATAATTGAAAATATCTTGCATACAAATAAATTAAATACTGTCTCTAAATTAATCAAACTCGGTTTAACAGCACAACAAATTGCCGAAGCAGTAGACTTACCATTAAATGAAATACAACAATTAATGGAATAAACTTGTATATTATTTAGAGATAACTATAGATTTCGTCAGTATTATGGTTCAGGAAAGTTTAGCGATCGCCTCCCATCACTACTCAAATTTCCCCAAAAATATCTATTCCGCTCCACAACTCGCAACAATTACCTAACCATGTTAAAATAATCTTTGAAAGCTAATATAATTAGTTTTCCTATTAAGGATATGAACATCAATGATTAAAAGGAGATATTAATGAGATTAAGAGTCAATGAAAATGGTTTGGTCATTCCTCCATCTTTTTTGACTGGCCTAGATGAAGTTGAAGTTACTAGAGAAGGTGACTTTATTAGCATTAAAAAAGTAGATAAAATCCCCGATCGAGATAGCATAGATATTTCTATCTTAGAAGGAGAGGTAGCTCAAAATTTACTAGAAGAAAACCTCAGAAAAATTAAGGAGTCGCAGAAAAACCAAACTTTCAATCCCAAAAAAGCTGCTTTAGCTCAAAGGTTCAGGGAGTTGTGTAGAGAAGTCCAGGAATTATACGCAGATCATCCTCTATCTGAAGCTGAGATTGCAGCAGAAATTGATGCAGTGAGAAGGGGTGAATGAAGATTATTATTGATACTAATGTTTTAGTTTCTGCCGTAATTGCTGATGGAAAACCTGAAGATGCTGTTAATTTTGTTATTGCAAAAGATGATTGGGAGTGGATTGTATCAGAAGATATTTTAAATGAATATCGACAGGTATTAAATCGTCCAAAATTCCAAAAAAAATTAACCGATATTGTTAAGCAAAAATGGTTAAATATTATTGAGGAAGCAACTACAAAAGTTGAGGTAGCAGTCGAAGTAAATTTTCCCAGAGATCGTAAAGATGAAAAATTTTTAGCTTGTGCAGTTGTCAGTAAAGCTAATTTTTTAATTACAGGTGACTACGACTTTGAAGAAATGCAGGCACTTTTACCTAAAACTACAATTATTTTTGTTACCCTTTTTCAACAGTTGGTAATCAATACTGAGGATGATTCAAGCTAGAATTAAGTAGGTAGCTCATTCCCATTGTTGGAGTTCCTCTTCAGGTAGTAGTTCAAAGAATGCGTCTCCCAGTTTTCCAGTGAGGAGTCCGGGAGTCCGAGGTTGAGTGTTTTCTGGGTTTAACCGTAAACGGAAGTCGCGAATCAACTCATAAATTTCTGACAGTTTCTCCTCTGGGATATCTTGCAATTCTTGTACTATTTTTTCGATTAACATAATTCTCAAGCTTTGAATAAATTGACAACGATAAATTAGCTGTGTCGATTTGCTAGACTATTCCTCCAAAACCACATCTTCATAAAGTATTTCAATGGGAAAACTCAGCTCGACAGAAGTTAAACTTACCTCATCTTTTTCCCCATAATTATAAAGCTCCCAAGTACCATTTTGATTGAGTCGAAAACATTCAACCATCATCTGTTGTGCATCAATCAAAACATATTCTTTCAAAGTAGAAATACGACGATAATTTTGAAATTTTTTACCGCGATCAACCGCTTCAGTACCTGGAGATAAAACTTCAACAATTAAGCAAGGGTGATAAATAATTTTAGTTGCACGTCTATCTTGTTCATTGCAAGTAACCATCACATCAGGATAATAAAAAGGTCCTGCTTCAGACACTCCTACTTTGGCATCTGCCATTGAAACTTTACATCCTTTACCACGCAGGTGATTTTTTAAAGCTGTAGTCAAGTTAACAGCAATGTCATTATGAGGAATCGTTCCCCCAGTCATGGCAAAAACTTGACCGTTAATATATTCATATTTAATAGGTTGTTTTTCTTCCCATTCCAGATATTCTTGGGAAGTCATCAATTGGATTTTAAGTTGGGCAATCATTTTGAAGTAAATTGAATCCTGCTAATTATTTAATTATTGAAGTATTGAAGTATTGCATTAAGTATAGCATTCTTTTCAATAAAGATTTAAACTTATTAAATGTCTTACCTTGTAAATAGACAGAATGAAAAACATCAAACTTAATTTCAGTATTTTCCAAAGGTTTTGGGCAATTGGTAAACTATATTGGTGGGAATCTCCAGAGAAATGGCGAGCAATTGGTTTATTTATATTGCTGCTTTGTCTTCTCAGTTTAGATTCAACTATAGGAGTTAATCAACTCAAACAACAAGGAGAATTAATTTCTGCTTTAGTTGATACGGACTCTGAGAGATTCTGGAAATCTGCATTTTTCTATATTGGTGCTTCTGTTGTGTTAGCTGTTAATGTTGCTACTTGCCAGTATGTGGAAGATAAAATTCGTCTGTATTCTAGAGAGTGGTTAACCAAATTTTATTTAGACAAGTATTTCCAAAATGATTGCTTCTATAAAATCAATACCCTCTATCGAGAAATTGATAACCCCGATCAGCGAATTGCAGAAGATATTGCATCATTTTGTCATCGTTCTGTAACTCTATTTAGGCAGTTTACCTTAGCAATTTTTCACTTGTTTGCATTTGGAATTCTACTTTGGGAAAAATCAAAATTATTGGTTCTGATTTTAGTCATATATTCTGTAGGAGGTATGCTAATTACAACTATAGGTTTTGGTAAAATTTTGATTCCAATTAAAAAAGAACAACTGAAACGAGAGGCAAATTTTCGATTTGGTTTAGTGAGAATTCGAGAAAATGCTGAATCAATTGCTTTTTATCATGGAGGCAATAGAGAATTTACCTACATTAAACAGATATTTGCTCCGGTTTTAAGTATTTATAATAAAGTAATTACTTGGGAGAGAAACTTAGATATTTTTCAAAACATATATAATTATATTACCTGGATGTTACCAGCTTTAGTTATTGGTCCGAGAATTTTGGCAGGGGAACCAGGGTTGGAAGTGGGAGCAATACAAGAAGCTAATGGAGCTTTTAGAAGGGTCTTTAAGTCCTTGAATATCATAGTTAGGATGTTTGAATTTCTCACCAGTTTTATCGCAGGAATTGAACGTTTAGAGAGTTTTGTTCAAGTTCTAGAAGAACCAAATGCATCACCAGTTGATGGTAGTCAAACAATTGATACTGTTGAAGAATCACGCTTAAGTTTACAGCATCTTACCTTGCAAACTCCTAACTATCAAAGAACTTTAGTTAAAAATGTATCTATAGAATTAAAACCGGGAGAAGGACTCTTAATTGTGGGGGTGAGTGGTAGTGGAAAGAGTTCTATTTTGCGAGCGATCGCTGGTTTATGGAATTCTGGAACTGGCACAATTTATCGGCCGAAACTAGAAGAGATTCTTTTCTTACCACAACATCCTTATATGATTTTAGGCTCCCTACGAGATCAACTGCTATATCCACGCACTGACTTAAATATCTCTGATGAAATAATTTATCGGGTGCTTAAACAAGTTAATTTGCCAAAATTAGCAGAAATATTTGGTGGTTTAGATACCATTGAAGATTGGGATCGTGTGTTGTCAATGGGAGAACAACAGCGGGTAGCTTTTGCTCGTTTGTTGCTGACTCAACCCCGTTATGCAATTTTAGACGAAGCAACGAGCGCTCTGGATATACAAAATGAACAAAGTCTTTACCAACATTTGCAAAGTTTATCGACTACTTATATTAGTGTAGGACATCGGCAAACTTTGTTACAATATCACCACCAAGTTTTGGAAGTTATGGGTGATGAAGCTTGGCGAGTGAGTTCTTCACAAGATTATAAATTTATGTCAATTCATTAAAATAGGGAATATGGAACCCACCCCTAACTCCTATCCCAGAAGGGGAATATTGAGACAGATTTAGCAATGGCGCTCAGATAGAATATTTCTTTATACTAGACATCTGGTGATAATCAAAAATTAAATCTAATCCCATACGCATAAATCATCAATTCTTTTCCCCTACTCCCTACTCCCTACTCCCTACTCCCTACTCCCTCTTTTCCGGAGAGCAAATAAATAAAGAAACTTTTTCAACAAATCTTCAAAAACAAAATATTTTTCGATCGCTAATTTAAGTTGACATGATATAATTCCAGTTATAGCAATGTGCGCTGGCATATTTACAAATGTCAGGAACTGTCCAATAGCTAAAAGTTTTATATAATAAGCTTTTTATCCCCCCTACTGCCTATTGCCTATTGCCTGCGCACAGCGCTATAGATTAGAGAATTATTAGTCATGCATAGTAATAGTTAAGCATAAATCATCGCAT
>NZ_CEZPJD010000469.1:0-6151 GCF_983059655.1 Okeania sp. | reverse complement strand
AAGAAAATTCCTAAGCCTAACAATAGCACTAAACCTGTCTGCATCACATTTTCCTGAATATTCATAGGTAAGGGTTTACCTCTTATTCCTTCTATTAATAAAAATGCTAACTGACCGCCGTCTAAAGCTGGTAAAGGCAAAATATTAATCACTGCTAAGTTAATGCTAATCAATGCTGCAAATTGAAATAATTCCCCTATATTGTCTTCAGCAATTTTGGCCCCCATATCTACAATGGCCACAGGCCCGGCAAGTTGCCCTGCTGTCTGACTAAAGTTACTAATTAGTTGCCCAAAACCTTGAAGTGTTAAAACCACAATCCTTTGAAATTCATTAGCACCGACGCTAAAAGCTGCAAAAATATTGTCAGGGCGATGTCTCACTATGTCTCCATTGGAAATTAGTTGTACTCCAATACGACCTTTGCCATCATTTCCTAAGTCTGGTATGACTTCAACAAATAGCTTTTGTCCGTCACGCTGAAGCTCCATATCCAAAGGTTGATTAGGACTATTTTGAATTGTTTCTACTAGGGTAGTAATAGCTTCTTTGTCTGGGCCTAATTGCCGATCGTTAACGGATAAAATAATATCATTTGATTTAATACCTGCTTGAGTAGCTGCAGAGCTAATATCTGTGGCAACTGCTGGAACTTTTACTCCTGGAGCATAGTTAAATTCTGGTATGCCAATGATGCTCACTTGAGTAACTAGTAGAAGATAAGCAAATATTAGATTGGCAATTACTCCTGCACTGAGAACGATCGCTCGGTCGAGGATGGGGCGGTTGCGTAATAGATCTGGGTCATCTTTGGGAATTGTACTATCGGGGTCATTATCGGGAAAACCCACAAAACCACCAAATAGAAAGCTGCGAATGGCATATTCTGTTTCTGGCCCTTGATACTTCCATAATATCGGGCCAAATAAGCCAATGGAAAAACGATTAACGTGGATTTTTTGGAGTCGAGCTGCCAGAAAATGGCCTAGCTCGTGAACTACAATGAGTGCGCCTAAAACTGCGATCGCTAACAATACGGACATTAGTTCTGTTAAGTTTCCAATTATATAAAGTTAAATTTTTATTATAAATGAATTTATCTTAGGGTTTACAAATGGAAGTTTTTTTTGTTGAGGTAGGGAATAGGGAGTAGGGAGTAGGAAGTAGTTAAGAGTTAGAATAAACGGGAGTTATCAATAAGGTAGTCGTTCATAATGTTTTTTTAAATTTATCTGCTTTTCCTATTTTTTTATTCTCTTTATGCTTTCCCTGTTCCCTATTCCCTATTCTTTTGACAACGTTCTAAATAAATTTGAGCTACTCGATCGTTAGGGTTTTTACTCAGACAATCTTGAAACCCTTGAGCTGCTTGACTGAATTTTCTTTGATAATACAATATTATTGCTTCTTCATATACGTGTTTTGTCATTGTCTTACCTTCTAAAAGTTCAGGTGGATCTGCATCAAAAATTTCAAATACTGTCACTATTTTTTCTTTTCCTTTTACCTTAACTCTGTCAATTAATCTAATAGAATATTTTACCGGATTTTCTAATGATATAAAAGTAGAACTACTTATTAATAAAGATACATCATATAGTTTGGTTAATTCTTCTAAACGAGATGCTAAGTTTACTGCATCACCAATAACTGTACCATCTATTCTTTGAGCGCCTCCTACTGTACCTAAAATTAAATCTCCTGTATTAATTCCTATTCCAATTTTTAATGGTAATCTTTCTGGTCTTTGTCGAGTTTTATTATATTCATGTAGTCTTCTTAAAATTGAAATAGCTGCATGAATAGCGTCATCTGCTTTATCGGCAAATAGTGCCATTATTCCATCGCCAATGTATTTATCAATAAAGCCGTGATGTTCAATTATTGCTGGTTCCATTCTGGAGAGATAGCCATTGATAAATTTAAAACTATCTTCTGGTGTCATGGTTTCTAAAAGAGTGGTAAAGTTGCGAATATCAGAAAATAGAACTGACATTTTCTGCTTGACACTATCTCCTAATTTGACATCTGTAATATTTTGATATCCCATCAAAGATAAAAATTGATGAGGTACAAATTGAGTGGCAGTAGCAGTTAATTTTAATTCAGCTTCTAAAGCTTTTTTTAAGTCAAAGTTAGCTTGATATAGTTCCTGATTTATTCTATCTAAATCTGCATTTTTGTTGGCTATCTCCTGCTTTCTAAAATAGCTATTTAAAGCTTCTTTTATTGTTAATTTCAGGTCTTCAGATTCCCAAGGTTTAGGAATATAACGATATAAGTTTGCATAATTAATAGCATTTCCTACTCCTGCTACATCTGCTTGACCAGTAAGCATTATTTTCAGAGTTTGAGGAGAGATAGAATGAATACGTTTAAGCAGTTCATCTCCTTTCATATCTGGCATAATATAATCAGCAATAACTATTGGGATTTCATAATTATCTTCTCTTAACTCTGTAAATATTTCTAAAGCTTCTTCACCACTTTGGGCTAATTCAATCAAACAATCATCTCCTAAATTTCCTTCTAATTCTATGCGGAGACTATCTAAAATCATAGGTTCGTCATCAACGCAAATAATCACTATTTGATTCATCAGCTTTGCTTTTTTTTAGTTAATTAGTATTAATCTGAGCATTTTCAATGGTTGATACTAATTCATCATGATTCCAAGGTTTAGTCAAGCAACGATATAAATTAGCTTCTTTTATCGCTCTTTCGATAGATTTTTCATCAGCTTGTCCAGTCAACATTATTTTGATAATTTGAGGATATTTACTATGAACCCTAATCAAAAGTTCATCTCCTTTAACTCCTGGCATTAACCAATCAGAAACTATGATGAAAATTTTTGTTCCTTCCTCTTCTAATTCATCAATAATTTCTAAAGCTTCATTTGCTGTTTCTGCAAATTCATAAATATATCGATCTTCAAATGCTTCTATAAGCTCTACTTCTAAACTTTTTAAAATTGATAATTCATCATCCACACATACAATCGCCATATCACTCATTTTTACTTTATCTCCATTTTATTTATCGGTAAATATACTGTAAAAGTTGTTTGACCTGGAACAGATTTCACTTCTATTTTACCATCATGTTTTTCAATTATTTTTTTCACAATATCTAATCCTAAACCACTACCTTCTCCTGCTGGTTTAGTTGTAAAAAATGGTTGAAATATTTTTGATAGAATCTCAGGTGGTATTCCCTGACCACTATCAGTAATACTTACTTTAAGATCGGCATCTGCCTGAGTTGCTTGAATAGTTAAATTACCACTGTATTCCATTGCTTGTAAAGCGTTGTGAATTAAATTTGTCCAAACTTGATTTAACTCGTCAGGATAACATTCAATAGGAGGTAAAGAACTATCAAATTCTTTAATCACTTCGACACCATGCTTCATTTTATTATGATATAGAGTTAAAACTGTTTCAATACCTTCTAGAACATTGGCTTTTATTTTCTTACCTGTAGAGTCATAGCGAGCATAAGTTTTGAGTGCAAATACTACTTTTGCCGCTCTTTCTGCAGCAGTACGAATAGTGTGACTACTGGTTTGAACATTAGCAAATTGATAAGCAATTTTAAGAATTTCTTCACTATTTGAGTCTCTCAATAATGGTAAAAATTCTTCTAAGTTATCATAGACTCCTATTCCTACCAAATAGTTAGCAATAGTAGTACTTTGATCGACTAAATTTGTCTTAAGTTGACTAACTAAATTTCTTTTTATTTGACGCTGCTCTCTAGTAGATAAAGAAGTGCGCCCAGAGTTTGATTTTTTAAGTAGAGTAAAAAAGTCTTCCTGCCACTGAGGAGAAAGTTCTTTGAAGAAAATAGGTAACTTTTCTAGATAAGTTTCCCAGAAATTAGCAATACTATTAATTGAAGAATTAATCGCTCCTAAAGGAGTATTAATTTCGTGAGCTACTCCAGCCACTAATTGTCCGAGAGCCACCATTTTTTCTGATTGAATTAATTCTTGTTGAGCTGTTTGTAGTTGCTGAAGAGTAGTAGCTAACTCTTGATTTTTTTGACGTAGATTAAACTCTGCCTGGAGGCGATCGCGAGATTCCATTGCTAGAGCAGTCATATATGCTAAATAACTACCGAAATTCTGTTCTTCTACTTCCCAATTTCTATTATTTCCTTTATCATCTAGACAAATAAAACCAGTTATTTTTCCCTTAAAATTAATTGGGATATTCAAAGTGCTACTAACTGGAATAGGAGAAAAATAATCTACTAATTTTTCTTGCGTATTGAGGTGCCGATCAATATTATCTTCAATAATCATATCTCGATAATTAACATTTTGAAATAGTAGAGAATCACCCCTAGTAAATAGTGAATTTTCTTTACTATGTTGTGTGGTCGATTCTTCATATGAATCTGCACATTTAAGTTCTGATTTATCCTCACTATATAACCATACACTCGTCTTTTCTACATGAAGAATATGACTTGCTAATTCTGTAATTTCTTGTAAAGCAGCTTGCAAGTTTCCTTCATATAAATTTTTGCTTTTAGCTAGTTTTAATAATCCAGTTTGTTGTTTTCTTAGACGATTTTCTCTAGCTTTTATTGCCAACCATGCTGCAACTTTTTCTTCAATTTCTCTTTCTAAAACAGTATTTGCTTCTACTAACTCAGCAGTACGCAAACGTAACCCTTCGGTAGCCTCTTGAACCCGAATTTCTAATTCATCATAAGCTTGACGGCGTGCTATTTCTGCTCTTTGGCGTAGTAATTCAGAAGTTGCTCTAGTAGCAAAAACTTTCATCATTGCCATGGCATTTTCTGGGTCAGCTAAAGTGTTATTACTAACCACACATAATACCCCAATTACTTGCTGATTTTCATCTAATAATGGCATTCCTAGATAAGATTCAGCTTTCATCTTTTGCAAAATAGTTTTGTCCGGGAAAGTTTCCTGAATTTTTTGAGGATAGTACAATATTTTCTCTTCATTAATAACTGCTCCACAGGGTAAATTTAGGAAATTATATTCGATCTTATCTCTAATTTTTCCCTCCCCCCAAATAGCTAATGTTTTTAACTCGAAAGAGTCGTTAAATTTTTCACTGACTATTACATAAGTAACATCTAAAGCTTTTGCTAAATTTTCTACTAAAGCTGGAAAAAACTCTTCCCCTGTAACAGAAGAAGTTGCAACAACAATATTTTGTAATATCTGTTCTGCCTGTTGACGTTCTACTATTTGATGTTGTAATTCTCTATTAACTGCTTCTAATTGTTCCGGTGTTTTTAAAGCCAGAAATTGAGGCAAAAGTGTAGCCATTTGTAAAGCTGTACAACAAGAAACTAAAGCAGTTAATGCTTGCTCTACACCAGCAAACCAGTAAGCAGGATGCCACAATGTCCAGATTTCTAATAAATGACCAAACCCACATAAAATAATGAATGCTCCAAATAAAATAAATACTCCTAAAAATGGAACTTCTTTTTTACGTTTACAGAGAAAATACAGCAACATTGCTGGTATAGAAAAATAGGCGATCGCTATTAGTAGATCGCTCAGAAGGTGGAGCCACACTAATGAAGTTTGCCATAAATAACAACTACCGTGAGGCATATATTGAGTTGGAGAAAAAATTGTTTTTAATAGTTCCCACATTTTTTTATCTTAGTTATGATTACTACTTATTATGGAAGAGTCAGGATTCAGAAAATTCAGGAGGTAAGAATAAGGGTAAGCATTCAGCACTCAACTATCAGGCATCAGCTATTGCTTTTATTTTATGATAAAAGCTTTATTATTTATCTTGCTAAAAAATTTAGCTCCCTTGCCCTTAAAGTCTATATTAATTTAAACACTGTCCCATAAGATAGATTATTGTTGCTGATAGTTGACAGCTAATAGCTGTTTGCGCAGCATTCTGCAGGAAATGCTTACCCTTTTTCTTGACTGCGGAATGCTACTTTAATAATGAATAATTAATAATTACCTCTTCTTTTCAAGGAGAGGATTGACTCAAAGGAAAAATTTTCTTTATTATCTCCTTAAAAGGGAAGGCTTTAAACCACAATTTTTAGGTAAACATAATTTTGAATTCTCCTTACTAAGATAATAATTTAATAGCTGAATGCTTACTGCTGAATGCTTACGAATAAGGAA
>NZ_CEZPJD010000468.1:0-6152 GCF_983059655.1 Okeania sp. | reverse complement strand
CTACTGGATCGACTAGCTAATTATGATTTCCTTTGAAAAGGAAGAAGGAAGAGAAAATAATGCCAGCTAAAGATACTTATCATCAAGCTGTCAAAAATGCTTTAATTAAAGATGGTTGGATAATTTTAGCCGACCCTTATTTAATCAAATACAAAGATGCTGAATTATTTGCTGATTTAGCAGTAGAAAAACCTATTGCTGCTGAAAAAAAAGGAGATAAAATTGTTGTCGAAATTAAAAGCTTTTTAAGTCCCTCACCCATGAGAGATTTTGAAATGGCTTTAGGACAATATATTTTATATCGAAATCTAATCAATCTTACTCAACCAAAGTATCAAATTTACCTAGCAATTAAAGACAGTGTTTACGAAAACTTTTTTCAAAGAGATTCAATTCAAGATATTACTAAAATCAATCAATTACTTTTGATTATTGTTGATATAGATCGGGAGGAAATCACCAAATGGATAAATTAGAAAAATATCGTAATTATATTAAAAAGATATTAACTGAATATCACGAATGGGTTTTAGGCTCAAGCAATTTAGACCGAGAAAGTTGTCTTGTTTTTGACGAGATACACGATCAATATTTTTGGCTGTTTATGGGTTGGGAAGGAAAGAAAAAAATCAGAAATATTCAAGTTCATATTCGGATTAAAAATGAGAAGATTTATATTGAAGAAGATTGGACGGAGGAAGGTATTGCTAATGAGTTATTAAGGGAAAATGTACCGAAAGAAGATATTGTTTTAGCTTTCCACGATCCTGAAACTCGTAAGTTAACTGATTTTGCTATTGTTTAAATTATAGGATTTTATTTAGGGCTTGCTGATTAAATCTAAAAGCATTTACATATAAAGACTTTAGCTTTTTTGGGGCCTTTAAAAAGTACCTGGTATCACGTCTAAAACGCTCAAAAAGTTAGTATCTTAGGCGCATAGTTAGGCAGAAAAATCAAGGAACAATTCTTACTCCTACTTCCTCGCTCATTCCCATTTCTCCCCTCCCCTCCTGGGAGGGGTTAGGGGTGGGTTGTCTCCTGTCTCCTACCCCAGAAAAAAGACTTTTTCAGCAAACCCTATTTAGTATAGACGGTGCGTTACATTTTATTAACGCACCTTACTAATAGCTGATAGTTGATAGCTGACTGCTGATTGCTTTTTGTTAAAATTCCCCTGCTAAAGCAGCAACACAACGTTCACAAATAGTGGGGTCTTCTGAAGAAACACCGACATGAGTAGAATAATTCCAACAGCGGTCGCATTTCTCACCATCAGCTTTGACTACTCCTACTCCTAAAGAGTCTGAAATAGATTTATATTCAAGGTTACTTAAAGCTTCTGGAGATTCTAATAATTCTACCTGAGAAGTAATAAACAGATAACGTAATTCATCAACTCCATTACCAGCAATCATGTCTTTAATATTATTAGGTTGCTTGGGTAAAGTTTCTGTTTCTACTACTTGTGGAACAGGGGTAGAATCCACTTTTTTGGGAGGAACATAAGCTCCTTCTGGTGAAACTAAAGTTGCTGACTGTTTAACTGTATTATCTGTTGATTTTTTCTGTTTGGGTAATAAAGCATCTTTGCCAAAGATATCTTCTGTAGTCGATTTAATTTTTTCAGACAACTTTTGCCGATTTTTAGCAAATAATAGGTCGCCAGTCACAAAGCGAATTGTGTAGATAATTCCTACTAATTCCATGATGGAACTTACTACAGGTAGTTGGTGAATTGTTGTTACTACTGTTACTGTTATTCGGGTTAACAACAGTAATATAATGATAAAAAATACTGCTCCTAAAACTTTTTGATACCCACTAAATACTTTACTCAAAATATCAGGAAATTCTGATATAAAATTATTTTTTTGAGTAAAATTAGCAGGAGATTTTTCTTGGTTATTAGGAGTTTTATTTTCTGTTTTTTCTGGTTCAGTTTCTATTTTTGCTTCTAGAAATTCTGACTGACTTTTTTCTGTTTTAGCAATAGGATTAAAAGTTTGTATTTGCTCCCGTAATTCCGCATCTTTTACATACAACAATACCTTTGCTTCTAGAGGCGCACCAATGGCTTTTTCTGCCCGTGCTTTTTCCAAAACTTTGTTAACTTCAGTACGAGTTTTTCGTAACTCTTCCCATAATTTAGCCAACTCTGGGTTATGCCATTTTGACTCCATTTTCACCCATCCAGACTCAAATACAGATTTGTAGGGAGTCGGATAAGGAATATTTTGCCAAATATCTTCTGCCATGTGAGGCAAAACTGGAGCGATCGCTTTTGCCAAGTTTTCTACAGCTACAGCTAAAACAGTCTGACAACTACGCCGTCTGTAAGCATCAGTGGCGCTAATATAAAGCCTGTCTTTGGCAATATCTAAATAAAAATTAGATAAGTCAACCACACAAAAATTTTGAATTGTTTGGAAAAAGCGGAAATACTGAAACTTCTCAAAACCATCCTTAACTTCTGCAAATACCTCTGTCATCCGGTGCAACATATAACGGTCTAACTCTGGCATTTCTTCATAAGCAACAGCATCTTTTTCCGGATCGAAATCATTGATATTCCCCAATAAAAATCGCGCCGTGTTTCTAATTTTGCGATAAATATCCGCTATTTGCTTGAGAATATTTTTACCCAGGGGTACATCGGAAGAATAGTCAACAGAGGAAACCCACAAACGCAAGATATCTGCACCATAAGCAGGTTCTTGTTTTTTATTGTTGCCACCTTCGATAACTATTGACGGATCTACCACATTTCCCAGAGACTTACTCATCTTCCGACCATTCTCATCCAACACAAAACCATGAGTCAAAACAGTTTTATATGGCGCAACACCATTCGTAGCAATACTCGTCAGCAAACTTGACTGAAACCAACCGCGATGTTGGTCGGAACCTTCCAAATAGATATCAACTGGATACTTTAACCCATCCCTTTGTTGAGCAACTGCCGCCCAAGATGAACCAGAGTCAAACCAGACATCCATCGTATCCGTACCTTTGCGGTATTTGTCAGCATCTGGGCGATATTTTTCCGGTAAAAGTTCCTCCACCGACATTTCCCACCAAGCATCAGAACCCTTTTCCGCAACAATTTTTTGCACATGAGCAATAGTCTCCTCAGTCAACAAAGGTTCCCCAGTCTTTTCCTCATAAAATACCGGAATAGGAACCCCCCAACTTCTTTGTCGAGAAATACACCAGTCAGAGCGATCGCTCACCATAGGAGTAATACGGTTTTCTCCTTGAGCAGGTATCCACTGCACATCAGCGATCGCCTTGAGTGCTTCATTGCGGAAACCCTCTACAGAAGCAAACCATTGTTCGGTAGCTCGGAAAATAGTTGGTTTTTTAGTTCGCCAGTCATAAGGATATTTATGTTCGTAGGGTTCCTCTTTCAACAGAGAATTAGCATTTTGCAGTGCTTCAATGATGGCAACATTTCCCTCTTTTAATACATTTAACCCAGAAAACTCTCCTGCTTCAGCAGTAAATTTACCATTGCCATCCACAGGGGACAAAATTGGTAAATTATAACGTTGCCCTAATATATAGTCTTCTGGACCGTGACCGGGGGCGTTGTGAACTAAACCCGTACCTGAGTCAGTAGTAACGTAGTCGCCACCAATGATAATTTTACTTTCCCGCTCAAACAGTGGGTGTTGATAAATGCAATTTTCCAAATCTTGACCTTTAACTGTTGCTACAGGAGTTAAAGTTGTACCGAGAGTTGCCGACAAACGTTCCACTGCTTCTGCTGCAACGATAAATAACTTGTCTTCTCCCATTGCATAGTCAGCATCCGGTTTAACAACAGCATAGTCGAGGTCCGGGTTAACACTAACTGCCAAATTACCAGGAATAGTCCAAGGAGTTGTCGTCCAGATAGCAACCCAAAGTTTTTCCAGGTAAGGTTCCAGAGACTTTTCAACCGCTTTTGCTAGTTTCGTAATTTTAAAAGCAGCATAGATACTTTGAGATGTGTGACCTTCAGGATATTCCAGTTCAGCTTCTGCAAGAGCAGTCCTAGAACTCGGACTCCAATGTACAGGTTTAAGACCACGATAAATGTAGCCTTTCAAAACCATTTTGCCAAATACCCCAATTTGAGCAGCTTCATATTCTGGAGTCAAAGTCATGTAAGGATCTTCCCAGTCTCCCCAAACTCCATAACGCTTAAACGACTGCCGTTGTTTATCAACAGTTTCCAAAGCAAAATCTCTAGCTTTTTGACGTAATTCTATAGGTGTGAGTTTTCCCCTTTCTGCTGACTTAAGATTTTGAATAACTTTTAATTCAATAGGTAAACCGTGGCAATCCCAACCAGGAACGTAACGCACTTTTCGCCCTTGAAGAATTTGATAGCGGTTAATAATATCTTTAAGAATTTTATTCATGGCATGGCCAATATGTAGATCGCCATTAGCATAAGGCGGGCCATCATGTAGGGTAAATATTTCCCCTGGGTTGGTCTCTGAGAGACGTTCATAAATTTGTGATTCTGCCCAAAACTTTTGTAGTTCAGGTTCGCGAGTGACTGAGTTTGCCCTCATATTAAATTTGGTTTGGGGCAGGTTTACAGTGTCTTTATAGGATTTGGCTTCAACCATTAGATTTTAGATTTTTCTGTTAGTATATTGAGAATTTTAGACCTATTTTTTTGTATCATCCATTGTCTAGGGTGTTGGTTGTGTTTAATCTTATCTGCACAACTATATTTCATTGTAGTATGCGTAATATAAAGTTTCAACCAGATTTAGTATAAATTAGGAATCTTCCTCGCTCACTTCAACAGCTTGACGCATTGCCAAAAAAGCTTCTTTCACTGGTTGAGTGACTGAACTTTCTGGTTCTGCCAGAATTAGTTCTTGATACACCTCTAAAAAATTATTTCTTAACCTATAAAATAAATGCAGAAAATGTCTAGTAAAAGAAATACAATCCAGAATAGTAAATTCTATTCCTCCAGTATTTAAGTATAAAGATCGGGCATATTCTTGAACTTGTGAATTAATTTTTTCAGTAGTAATAAATATATAGTTATCTATTTTTTTATTGGTTAAGGATAATTTTTGCAATGCTCTATCTATGTCATTATTAGTAACAGATTTATTTTTTATTTCATAACAAGTTACAACCTCATCATTATCAATTAATGTAATTTCTACATCTCCTAATGCACCTGTTTGAAGATCGGCAGCATTATGAGAATGAAGAGAAAGTATCCTTTCTTTCAGGTATTTTTCAGCTACTTTATATGCAGCAGCTACTATTAGGACTGGAAGACGACTTGTTCCTTTCAAACTCAAATGTTTTTCGATTAGATTAACTATCTCTTCACAAGACAACAAAAGTGTATCATCTCTAGTAGTATTTAGTGTTTGAATTAATGATTCTAGGCGTTGCTGTCTTTCATTTCTAAAAATAATCAACCAACTAACAGTTTCTGTTAAAAGGTCCAAAGGTAAAACACGGTTATGATAAACATCATCCAATAAATTGAGAATAGCACGATAAAGTTGTGGTGGACGACCAACAAGATTAAAGTCTTTTGTCAAAGTATTGTTACGGTTTCGTAGAGCAGGTGTGAGAAAAGCTGTTGTATTATTACAAGGTAAGTTGTACTTATTGATAAAAGGAGTAATATATTGTTCATCATAAGTACGCCCTGAAAAAGCATCATTACTACCTATCTCTGTGTAAGGTTTCCTCACATCTAGTTCTGGTTTATGAATTTTTGCTAGTAAGCAAGACATCAGTAATCTTACTCCAGCACGGTTTTTGAGATTTCGCGCAATATACTCTACTTGCTGACTCATTTCGCTGTCATCTATAAAAGACCCGGCAATGTTAGCTGTTGCCCGTCGATAGATTGTTTCAAGGATTTCTTGTGGTTCTGACATTTAATCTCCTGTTCTGATAATTGATAATTTACCCACAAAACTTCAACTCGGTTTTGCTTTTTTCCGTCAGTACCAGTATTAGTCGAATGAGCTTTTTTTGCTGGAGCATCAATACAATACCAGTCTTGATAAAGGGTATCAAATAATTGACAATGATATCCAGAAATCGCCACTTTACCTTCAACACTATGCAACACTTCAGCTAATTTTCTGTGTTCGTCATCAGTCATTTCATAT
>NZ_CEZPJD010000467.1:0-6161 GCF_983059655.1 Okeania sp. | reverse complement strand
TCCTCACATTTTGGGTAGTGGTGCAGTCATAATTGTATAGGGAGTAGGGGAGTGGGGAAGTAGGGGAGTAGGGGAGTGAGGGAATAGGCAAGAAACCGAAATACATCCTCTTTCTTTTCATTGGAACTGAGGTAATCATAGCTAATATCATTAGACATTTCCGATAATAAAAAATAAAATCAGTTCTTATCCATAAATTATCAATTATTTATCCCTGTTCCCTGTTCCCTCTTTTGGAGGAGATGTCTATTAGGTAATTTATCCCAGGTTCCATCAATACCATTACGGTTGCAGAACACTAAATTTTGGACAAAAATAGCACATCATATAAAATATAGCAAGGAACGAGTTGGTTAGGACTTATGTTGATGATGAACTTGAGACAGAAAAAAGCTTTTGTTACTGTTCCCTGTTCCCTATTCCCTGTTCCCTGCTATAAATTTAGATAAAATTAAGACTAACATACAATGGTACAAGCACCAGCAAAGATTCAAACTACAGAATTAGCTACCCTCGCCATAGACTTAATTCGTCAGGCCGGATGTGAATATGGGGATATTCGCTCATGTGTTTATCGTTCTCAAAATTTAACAGCTCGCGATCGCTCTCTCAACAGATTAGAAGATAAGGTCAATTCTGGTTTTGGGGTGAGAGTTTTGCTCAATGGTGCATGGGGTTTTGCTGCCAGTCATCGCCAAAGTCTAGAAGAGGTAGCTAGAATAGTCGCTTTAGCAGTAGATATTGCTAAGGGTAGTCATCTCTGTCAACAGACACCAGTAAAGTTAGTACCTGTGGAAACCCACCGCGATAGTTATGTTACTCCGATTGAAATTGACCCTTTTACAGTACCCATTGGTGAAAAGGCAGAATTACTTTTAAATTTGAATGAGAGATTATTGAGTTATGAAGAGCGAGGAGTGAAAAAAGCTGCTTCTTTTCTCCGTTTTACTAAAGAAGAGAAAATATTTGCTTCTACAAATGATTCCCTAATTGAGCAAACAATTTACCGTAGTTATCCTGGGTTTACTTGTACAGCTATTGCCAATAACGATGCTCAAAGTCGTAGTTACGAACGACCTCCTTTGAATATTGGTTATGAGCATATCAACCCCACCGATCTATTGAGTCAAGTAGAGCGAGTTGCTGAGGAAGCAATTGAAAAAGTTTATGCTCCCAAAGGACCTGCAGATATTCGCTCCACCCTAATTTTAAAGCCAACAAATCTATTTTTAACCATCCACGAATCAGTTGGACACCCCACCGAATTAGATAGGGTTTATGGTTATGAATCTAATTTTGCTGGTACCAGTTTTGCCACTACCGATAAAATGGGTAAACTTCAATATGCTGCCCCCTGGGTGAATTTTAAATGCGATCGCACTCAAGCAGGTGGTCGTAGTACAATGGGATATGATGATGAGGGTGTAAAGTCACAAGAATGGTATGTTGTTAAGGATGGAATATTAGTTGATTATCTCACAGACAGAGAGACGGCTTACCGACTTGGACGTGGTAGTAGTAATGGTTGTGCTTTTGCTGACAGTTGGTCCAGTGTACCCATGGTACGTATTCCGAATTTGGGGTTAGAAGCGGGTGCAGATGGTGGTAGTCATACTGCTACTTTAGAGGAAATGATTGCTGATACTGAAGATGGGATTTTGATTGATGGTGTTGGTAGTTTTTCTATCGATCAACAACGACGGAATTTTCAATTTGGCGGAGATGCGTTTTGGCAGGTGAAAAAAGGCAAAGTTGTGGGAATGTTGAAAGATGTGACTTATCATTCGATGACAACAGATTTTTGGAATAGTGTTGATGCGGTGGGAAGTGTTTCTGAAAGGGAGCAGTGCGGTACTAATATTTGTGGGAAAGGGGAACCGATGCAGATAGCTCAAATGAGTCATAGTTGTGTACCTGTGCGGGTGCGCGATATTATGATTGGTAGTGCTTCATAGGTTTTTGACTTGCTTCCCTGCCGAAAAATAATGTTGGGACATTCTATAGAATGTCCCTATATTGTAGATTCTAATTTATAAAATTTGTTTAATAGTTGGGAATATTCTTTTGTGAAGTTGTTATATACAATATGATGTTTAAATTATTTAATATCTAAAGCAGGTAAGTAAATTAAGTGTAAAAATAATAAATTTGGGATAAGGTTTTGGAGATCGGGGTTATCCTGTTTCTTTTGGCACTTGTCTGCTCCTTTTTCACCTTGTTAAAATATTTTTTAATTAATTTCTACCTGCTTATCAATAGTCCTTATTTTCATAGTCTTTTGAGAAAAGTATACTGAAAGTTTTTTAACAAAACTTCGAGAATTTGAGGTGATTTTGTGAATAATTCAATACCAGAAAAACTGAATACTGAACCAGAATATTCTTATTCTATGGATAAGAGTGACAATATTGTTCCTGCGGGGAATTATAATACTGTCCTAATTGTTGAAGACGATCAACTTAATGCTCATATGTTTTCCAGAATTCTGAAACAACGCGGCGGATATCCTACGTTACACACAGAGGATGTGGAGGAGATACTAAACTTAGCGGAGTCAGGTAAAATCAGCATTATCTTGATGGATACTTCTCTAGCTCGTAGTGTTTACCAGGGCAAAGCTGTTGATGGAATTGAAATTACTCAAATCTTGAAATCTAATCCTAAAACTGCATTAATACCTGTAGTCTTAGTTACTGCTCATGCAACGTTAGGCGATCGAGAAAATTTTTTGAACGAAAGTGGTGCTGATGCTTATTTCCCCAAACCAATAATGGATCATAAAAAGTTTGTGGATCATGTTACAAAATTGATTGATTCAGCTAAAAGAACAAATAGTTCTGAGATACTTATAAATAACTTTGCAAATCGTCTCAATTATTATATTAAAACAAATGATCGAGTTAGAGGTGAGCTTAAACAAGCTCAGGATAGAATTGGAGAGTTAGAGAAAAAGTTGAAGGAATATAAAAAATACTACTTACAAAAAGAGGTTTCAACCTCTGTAAAACCTAAGCAAAGATTTAATCTCTGGAGAAGTATAAAAAATCAGCTCCAATCTAGTAAACTGGATGGACTCAATTTAGTAAAAAAACAACCTTCATTAGTTGATACCTCTGAGGAAAAAGATACTAGCTACCAAACACATGAAATGTATCAAATAATTTGTGCTGATGTAGCTCATAGTCTGAAAGGAGAATTTCTAAATATTGGAGGATCTAACCAAGAAATTCGCTACTTATCTAATAACTCACCGGAAATTTTAGAGGAATGTGAACTAATTCAAAGAAGTCTTGAATATAGCCAAATTTGTCTACAAAAGCTGATATATTATCTTAATATAGGTAAGCCACCGATGGCAGTTATTGAGATTGATAAACTAATAACTGAAGTTGAGTATTTGTCTAGACAAAGATTACCCTCAAATATAGAAATGGAAGTCGAGATACAGGAACATCTGAAAGGTCGAACTATTCTAGGAAATTCCGATCAAATTAAGAGTATTTTGTTTGAACTGATTAGAAACTCTACAAAAGCATTGCATAAACCGGGTAGTAAAATCCAAATATTTGCAAGTTATGAAAATGATGGATTGATTACTTTATCTATTAAGGATAACGGCTCTGGTATTAGGGATGATTTAAAAAATAAACTGTTGAAAGAAGCTGTCAAAAATGAAAGTATTTATGGAATAGAATTGTATATGATTAATCGAATAATACATCAGATGGGAGGTGATTTAAAAATAGAATCTTCTGAAAAAGGAACTACTATTACTCTTTTATTTAATGAGAGTTAAATTCTCAAATTATAGACAAATTAGTAAGTAAAAATCTAACCTTTTTACAAGCTTTTATTCCATGGTAATTATCAATTATGGTATTGAAAATATTAATTGTAGATGATAATAGAGATACCCTCAAAAGATATGTTAAGTCTTTAAAACGTAGAGTCAGATCGGAATCTTTTAATTTTGGTACACCACAGGATTTAAACTCTCAATCTACCATAGAAGTAGAGGAATGTGATTCAGTTATCCCAGCACTTAAAAAACTAAGAAATCAACCATTTGAAGTGCTGATTGTTGATTTAAAAATTCCCGGTTCATCTGGGCAAGAAATGGGAGGATTAGAATTAATAGATGAGTCAGTAGACCTCGATCCACTTCGTCCTATTATTGTGATAACTGGTTATGGAAATGTAGAATTAGCAAGGCGAACTTTGACTAAAGGTGTGTTTGATTTTATAGAAAAATCTGCCACAGCAGTTGAAGATTTAGTGTCAGCAGTTCAAAGAGCTATAGATACTCGTAACGAGAAAATCAGGCGAGTGGGAAACCCTTTTACACCAATGACAGGTTTGGAACCTACTGTTTTTGGCGGCAGAACACAAGAACTCCAATTTTTTGAAGATAAGCTCAATAGAGCAATTTATAGTAAATACCGGGAACACTTCCTAATTCTTGGTGATTGGGGAATTGGTAAATCAACATTACTGAGAGAATATAAAAAAATCTGTCAAAGTCGTGGGTATATTTCATGTATTGTTCCCATCGAACCTATTCAAAAAGATACGAATTTGCTGGAGGTTGCTCGTATCATAATAGAAGGGATTTTACATGATTTACCTTATCCTGTAGATCGGTTTAAGAAAGTTCTTGAGTTCTTTAATTCTCTTGAAATTAAGATACTGGGAACTGGAGTAAAGTTTGAGCGCAGCAATAATAATAACCAGGAAATAATATCACCTAAAGCTTTTTTACGAGATACTCTCAGCAAACTATGGGAAGACATTGAAGATAAAACCGATGTATTTGTTATCCTACTGGACGACCTAGAAAATTTGGCAGCAGTTCCAGAGATTTTGATGACATTAAAATCAGCACTAACAGATTCACTTATGGAAACTAAAATTCTAGTTGGTTTGGCATCAACTTCTACAAATTGGCTAGAAATAACATCTGTTCAAAAGCACCATCCCCTTTCTAGATACTTTTTGTCTAGAGTAGAATTGACTTACTTAACTGAAAAAGAAGTTAAAGAAACCATCCGAGAGTCTCTTGCTGGAACAGGAGTTTCATTCAGTCAAGAAGTTATGCAAAATATATTTGAATATTCTGGGGGACATCCATTCGAGATGCAATTACTGTGCTATCACCTTTTCAGTAATCATCTGTCAAGATATGTGGAAATTGGCACTTGGGAGAAAGCTTTACAAGCAACTGTGAGGGATGTGGGAAATGCTATTTTTGAAAAGTGGTGTTCTGACCTCAGTGTTGATGAAGCAAAAGTTCTGAGGGTACTTGCACAAAAGGAGAATTCTGTAACACTTGAAAAGCTAACTGCTAGTTTTGAAGTGGAAAACCTGATGATTCCTATGAAGTATTCAGTTGAAGAAGTATTGAAAAGTCTTTTGCAACGAAAGCTCATAGATAGAGATATTTATGGTAATTATGTAGTCAAGGATCGGATGTTTTGTACCTACCTCATTACTCATCTAAATTACCCATTAGTCTAGAAGTGAGTAGGATAGCATCTTCTATTATCTGGACTTACGCAAACTATCGAATTATACACCATTTGTAGGGTATGATTTTGCCCCCCTAACCCCCCAATTCTGGGGGGAATAAAACTCTAAAAATTCCCCAAATTTAGGGGGAATAAAACTCTAAAAGTCCCCCAGGGTTGGGGAATTCAGGGGGCTTTACCAGAACTAAACAATCGTGCATTCATACTTCAAATTATTTTGCCCCCCTAGCCCCCCAAATTTAGGGGGAATAAAACTCTAAAAGTTCCCCAGGATTGGGAGATTTGTGGGGCTTTAGCAGAACTAAACAATTACGCATTCATACTTCAAATTATTTTGCCCCCTAGCTACCCAAATTTGAGGGGAAATAAAACTCTAAAAGTCCCCCAGGATTGGGGGATTTAGGGGGCTGTTTCATAGCTATTATTTACCTCGTAGCGATCGCTAATTTCTAACTCAAAAATTCTCTAAAGTAAACTTAACCAAAATTTAACATTAATCTAGGATAATCTATCGAGAGACAAATTGGTCTCTGAAAAAACACAAAGCTGATAGCTGATAGCTGATGGCTGATAGCTTACCCAACTGACAACTACTAATACTTCCAGAGAAAAGAACACCATGGACAGACGTAAATT
>NZ_CEZPJD010000466.1:0-6169 GCF_983059655.1 Okeania sp. | reverse complement strand
CTCTAGAAATTTCCGAAAATTTCCTAGATACTGAAAATATAAATAGTATAGCTACCCTCAAAATTACAGAAGATAAATTAGATAGTTTAATCTGTGCTTATATTGGTGCATACTGGTGGTATTGGGGCCAAGCAAAAAATTTAGTTTTGGGCGATGGCACCACCGGATATATAGTAGTTCCTGAAAGACTAGAATAAACCCTGTTCAAATATATGAAAGAAAATATAGCAGAACTCAAATCAGAAGTAGAAACTTTACAAGCAGAAGTAGAAACTTTACAGACGGAAGTAAATACTCTTCGTCATCAACGTTCTTCTTTCCGAATAGATGTTAGCTTTCCTCCAGATAATACTCCCGAAACACTAGCAGAATTTCACAAAAAAAATGCTGAAGAAGCTGCAAAGTGGCAAGAAGAATTACAAGAAATTAATCAATCTCTCAAAATATTAGAAGCACAACTTAATCAGAAAAAAACTACATTAGCACCAAAAAAATCTCGACTAGAATGGCACGAACTACAAGAAAAAGTTTATCAAGGGGGAAAAGAATTACAGGAGCAAGTGAAAAAAGTCAACGAAAAAGCTAATCAACTTGAAGCAGAAATACAAAATCTCAAACAAATTTATCAACAATTAAATCCACTTTATTGTGAGTGGGTACAAAATGCAGCCAATATAGTTGATTTTAAGGCTAAAACTATTCCTTATGTCTATGTTAAAGACAATGGATTTGAACTTGGAAATAAAGAAATAGATTCATTAATGGATAATGGATAATTGATAATTGATAATGGATAATTGATAATTACTTCTGTATAAAACCGCTCTTGATTTAATATAAGGAAATATTATTTCTTTTCTTGGTCGATTGGATATGATTAGGAAACCCATCCATCTATCGACTGTTTTTTCTCCTTCAAAGGGGAGGTTTCAAGGCGCGAATTATTTAATTATTAATTATTCGGTAAGGGGAATTTCAGTTATTAGTTGTCAGTAAAAGGGAAGAGGAAAAAAAGATTGAGATACATCTCTATTTTTATTGAGGCTTTTTTATCAACCAAACCGACAAATGGTAAATTTTTTGTCTAATTTTATGACCTGTAAAAGTCGAGAATACCGTAGGTTGGGTTAAGCGACAGCGCAACCCAACATATTCAGTTATCAGTTATCAGTTATCAGTAAAAGAGAAGAGGAAAAAAGATTGAGATACATCTCTATTTTTGTTGAGTTTTTTTTATCAACCCAACCTACAACTGATAAATTTTTTGCCGGAATTTTCTCATGTGTCAAAGTCGGGATTAAGTTTTAATTCCTCACCAATTTAGTTATCTTTTCGTCATCTGAAGATTTGCGGATATATCCTAATTTTCAAATCCAAAGAAACTAGCGATCGCTGGTAATAACTTTTTCCACTCCTGAATTAATTTTGCTGTCTTAGGTAACTCTGTAAATAAGTTTTGAAAAAATCCAATTACTCCTTTTGCTATTTGTTTATTTTCCTGGGGATTTTTTGCTGCTTCTGCTAAACTTTGCACTTCCTTTAAAGTTTTTTCTTTAGTCGCTTGACTCAAATTTGAATCTGCTTCAATTGCTTTTTGAAGTTGAGTCAAAGCTTCTTTAATTCCTGGCTTATTTGGTTCGGAAGAATCTGGTAATTTATTGATAGAAGCAGTAACATTTCCTTGAACATCACCTGATACAAAATTGGAGCCATAACTTGTTCCAACTTTTATAGATTTGTCTTCCATATTTAACCTCCATTAATTTATGAAAAATTTGTTGATTTAAAAATAATTCGATACTTTATCAATTGGAAATATTAGTCAATAGAAGATTCTACATCTCCTTCTACATTACCTGATACAAAACTAGAACCAATACTGGTTTCAACTTGAACAGATTTATCTTCAAATTTAACAGATTTATCTTCAATAGAACAGTTCTTAAAATTAAAATTTTTGTTTATTTTTCCTATTTTTCCTTGTTCAGAATTCATAACATCGCATAAATTAACAATTACTGTCCTAATCCAGCCTGGATTTGGGCTAACTATAATGTTTTTATAGCCAGAATTGCCTTCAATAACTAGACCATACTTTTGAGAAGTTTTATTAGGTCGATGATGACACAATAGCAAAATATCAACAATTATCAATAGTAAGCCAAATATTTGGAAATTTTTGTTTGGAGATTGAAGTAATATAATAGCTATAAATATTAGTAATCCAGCACCTATAAATCGTAAAGTAGAAAACCTTTTAGTTCTTTTTTCAGTAGTTTTCAATTCAATATAACGAATACTGGTGATGTTGTTAATTTGATAAACAGTATCCTTATAAATTAAGGTTTTTCCTCTAACTTTTAAAACCGATACTTCTACTTCTTCTGGTTCTGGATAAGATTTTGGTAAATTATCATCCACCCTTAAATTGACTTCAAAATTCTTCTTTTACTAGGACTTAGCAGTCAGCTTTTTTCAAGCTGTACAACTTAGTTCAGATAGACTAAAAATATTAACTAATCATATATTGAATTAGAAAAATTTCCATTATACCCTAAGACATAGTTTAAGAGTTAAATCCAGTTTTGACTATACTAAATTGTTTGATTAAGTCGCGATTTTTGTAAATAAAAATCAAGTGAATATAGGAAAATATCCTAAAACGTCCTATGAGAATGAGCTAAAATGGCTAAAACTATTATTAGAACTAAACTCAATGACTATTACGGAAATTTTACAATTTGCCGATCGCCTAGTTTTTGCTCATAGAGGAAAACATTTAGATGATATTCAAGAAACAGTTATTAAAGGTGTTTGGCAAGGTAAAACTTATGAAAATATTGCACAAGAATGTAACCGTAGTGAAAGTCGAGTTCGAGATGTAGGTTATCAACTATGGAAAACTTTTTCCGAAAGTTTAGGAGAAGATATTAATAAATCTAATTTTCGCTCTACTATTGAAAGATTACAGATACAAGAAAAATCGTCTATTTGTAGAACTAATTGTAATTTTAACTTCGGGTCACAAACTCTATATCAGTATCAAAAATATCCTCAAGATTCTCAAATCAAAGATACAGCTAAAACAACTTTTCAGGATTTAATTATCGCCCCTACAATTAATCCTGCTTACTTTTACGGACGTACTCAAGAACTAGAAATTCTCTCCAACTATATCCTCCATCAAAAAACTCGTCTAATGTCAGTATTAGGATTAAGCGGTATTGGCAAAACAACCCTAGTCAAAAGATTTATTGACTTGAATATCCAACAGTTCGATGTAGTAATTTGGAGAAATTTAAAACTTGTTAAATCTCTAAACTCTCTAATAACTGACCTCTTAAAAAAAATCACTATCCAAAATCAAAATATTCTCATCTCAGACGAACAATTCACCCAATTTTTAGACTTACTATCTAGACAAAAATGTTTAATTGTTCTCGACGACGTACAAAACATATTTATCAGTAGAAAACTTGCCGGACAATATCAAACTCAACACACAGAATATCAAAACCTCTTCCAAGCGATCGCTCAAACAGAACATCAAAGTTGTGTAATATTAATTAGCCAAGAAAAAGCTCAAGAAATGACAGCCTTAGACCGAGAACTATATCCAATTCAATGCCTAGAGTTAGAAGGCTTAGATAATTCAGCCGGAATAGAAATAATTCAAGAATATAAACTGCAAGACCGAGAATATTGGCTGGATTTAAACAATATGTATCTAGGCAATCCCTTATACTTAAAATATATATGTACTTTAATCAAAGATATCTTTCAAGACTTAGTATCTCACTTGATAGCTGAAGAGAACTTAATTATCACAGAAGAGATGAAACTACTTTTCGACACCTCATACCAGAGAATGTCAGACATAGAAAAACAAATAGTTTTAAAAATAAGTACATCCGATGAAAATCTTTCAATAGAAGACTTAAAAAAAACCTGCTCATTATCCTCCATAGATATTATCAATGGATTACAATCCCTAAAAAGACGATACTTATTAAATCAAATAAAAACCAACAATACCTTATTCAGCCTATCCTCCTTATTCAAAGAATATATTAAAAACTTTCAGATGCAAAACTAAACTATTTAACTATTTAGTAGGAGTCAGAATTCAGAATTCAGGAGTCAGAATTTAAAAAATTTTCAGTTGACAGAATAAATACAGCATATTTCAGGCAAATGAGGTAAAGGGTAAATGATGAAAATATTGTAGTGCGGGCATCTTGCCCGCGATGGGTATACCTCATGGGCAATGGGAAGCGCTGTATTTTTTGCCTATCCCCTACTCCCTACTCCCTATTTCCTACTCCCTTTCTTAATAGTAAACTTTCGTTACAATCCAAACTCTACTATTTCCACAGGTGTCACGTCCTTGTAAACTTACAAATTAGGACAATCATATTGACCTACTGAAATAGCAGAAGGCAGAAGGGAAAGGCTATCTTAAAAATTTGAGTTTGAGACTTTTGTTATATCCCAACCTTATGCTTTGCTTGCTATCTAAGATAAAAAAACTTGAGAAGTATAAGGTAAAATAAAGATGGCCGAATCTAGCCAACTACCATATTTATTACGAGCAACTAAGGGTGAAGTATTAGACCGTCCACCTGTATGGATGATGAGACAGGCAGGACGTTACATGAAATCTTATCGAGATTTACGAGAGAAATACCCCTCATTTCGCGAGCGTTCCGAAAACGTAGATATTGCTGTGGAAATATCTCTGCAACCTTTCCACGCATTTAAACCAGATGGAGTAATTTTATTCTCAGATATCTTAACCCCACTTCCAGCAATAGGCATTGACTTTGATATAGTCGAAAGTAAAGGCCCAATAATCGACCCTCCTATTCGCACTCAATCTCAAATTGACCAACTTCATCCCATCGAACCAGAAGAGTCTCTACCTTTTATCAGAGAAATTTTACAAACCCTCAAACAACAAGTAAAAAACGAAGCAGCAATTTTAGGTTTTGTAGGAGCACCTTGGACATTAGCAGCTTATGCCATAGAAGGTAAAAGTTGTAAGGATTATACTTTTATCAAAAGAATGGCCTTTTGCGAACCAGAAATGTTGCATCAGTTTCTCGGCAAACTAGCAGACGCGATCGCCGTTTATGCTCGTTACCAGATAAATAGTGGGGCACAAGTTATCCAAATGTTTGACTCTTGGGCAGGCCAACTTAGCCCTCAAGATTATGAAACTTTTGCCTTGCCATATCAAAAACGAGTAGTACAACAGGTTAAGGCAACTCATCCAAACACACCATTTATTCTTTATATTAATGGCAGTGCTGGATTATTAGAGAGAATGCCCCAAACTGGTGTTGATATAGTTAGTGTAGACTGGACAGTAGACATCGGCGAAGCAAGACAACGCCTTGGTAAAAATATTGGCATACAGGGAAATATAGACCCAGGCGTACTTTTTGGTTCTAAAGAGTTTATCAAATCTCGCATTTTAGAAACTATTCGCAAAGCAGGCAACCAAGGTCATATTCTGAATTTAGGACATGGTGTTTTGCAAAAGACTCCTGAAGAAAATGTAGAGTTCTTCTTTGAAACTGCTAAAGAAGTAAGCAACTTACTGGCAGTAACTGCTTAATTCAATTCAACCTTATGTAAGATTTCCATTAATTTTTGTTTTGTCTAGGGGTGGGCTTATTAATGGATAATTGATAATGGATAATTGATAATTAGGGTTTGCCCTCAAAAGTCTTTTAGTAGGGTTAGGAGACAGGAGACAGAAGACAGGAGAAATGGGAATGAGCGAGCAGGTAGGAGTAAGAATTGTCCCAAAATTGTTCTGCCCAACTATGCGCCTAAAATACTAACTTTTTGAGCATAAATAGCTGAAAACCAGGCACTTTTTTCGACTCCAAAAAAGCACTTGTCTTTATATGTCAATGCTTTTAGATTTAATCAGCAAGCCCTAATTACTTAATTTGGTCTAAGACTTCTTCATTTATTAAGTCTGGAGAAAATAAAAAGAAAACATTTTCCTTAGGAATGAGAATTTATTAACTTCCAGATTTTCTGCACAGGAGCATTTCAGTGCGGTACTCCTAGCAAATATTTGTGGATCATATTTTATCCTCATTCCTTAAGTTCAATCCTCTTTTTTCAAGGAGAGGTAATTTTCCATTATTCATTG
>NZ_CEZPJD010000465.1:0-6169 GCF_983059655.1 Okeania sp. | reverse complement strand
AGCGATCGCCCTAAACTTTTATTGGATTGATTTGAAATATTTTCCATGCTCTTTAATATTTGTTACTAGCTATAGTCTATATTGATCTTGAGGATAATTCTCCTCTCAGATTTATCATATCTCTTGATTTTTCAAATCTTCTGTTTGCAGTTAATATCTTTTTTCTCAACTAGGTGGCATTAACTTAGAGATAAATCAAAGGGTATTATCAGATGATGTAGCAATCACTCAGGCATACATATTGGGATAATTATGATTTTTCCTCAATTCAATATAGTTAGATTAGATAAAAGGGAGTATAATTTTTGCATCATAATTTTTCATAGCCATAATCAAAAAAATGCCATCGAATTATTTTATATTAGCTCATCAACTACAACTAGAAGGCAACCTAGAAGAATCAATTAATGCTTATCATCAAGCTATTGAAGTAAATCCAAAATTTTCTTGGTCTTATCACTACCTAGGAAAAGTATTGACAAAATTAGGTCGCTTAGATGAAGCTGTAAAAGCTTATACTCAAGCAATAGAGCTTAACTATAACTCTGCTTGGCATCATCACAAATTAGGAGAAGTATTGCTAGAGAAAAAGTTAAGAGATGATGCAGTTGCTTGTTTCCAATCTGCTATAAAAATTAATCCTAATATGTATCAATCATATAACAAATTAGGAGAATTATTTGCTAAAAAAGGGTTACTTGATCTAGCAGTCTCATTTTATCGTCAGTCTATAAGCTTGAACCAAAATTTTTGCTGGCCTTACTACAACTTAGCAGAGGTATTATTTAAACAAAAAAAATGGTTTGAGGCTGTTCCTTTCTATCAAAAAGCTATTCACCTTCATCCATATTTATTTAGAGATAGTGATAAATTAGCAATAGCTTTAAAAAAACAGGGCAGATTAAAAGAGGCTATTGCTGCATATAAATATCTCATAGAACTAAATCCAAATATACCTAAACTTCATCATCATTTGGCAGATACTCTACAAAAATTAGGGAATTTAGAGCAAGCTGTAGCATCATATCAGCATGCCATAAAACTTAGTCCAAAAATGGATTTGCTTCACCGTCATTTAGGAAATGTTTTCCAGCGACTAGGGAATTTAGAGCAAGCTGCTGCTTCTTACCATTATGCTATTAAACTGAAGCCAAAGGTAGAAGATTATTGTAATTTAGGACTTATTCTTGCCGAGCAAAGTAAGTGGATTGAAGCGATTAATTACTATTTACAAGGACTTAAAATTCAACCAAAATCTGAGAAAATTCACCAATATTTGGGAGATAGTCTCAAACAACTTGGCTACTCAGAAGAAGCTCTTTCTTGTTATGAGTTACGTCTTCCAGCTAAGTTTTTAAAGAAGCTCATAGACTGGGAAGTTACATCTATTAACAGTCCTAATAATAATATCAATCACATAAAAATTGGTTCAGCTTATCAATGCCATTTAATACCTCCAAAAACTGTCAAACAGAATATCCATAAGAATTTCACTACAAATCATTTAACTTCCCCTGAAACATTTGTTGCTATAGTTCCTCATGGAAAAGCTTGGATCTATAAGTTAGGTTTTGTTGTCATTACTTCAGATAATAAACTTGTACAGGAAGTATCTCGCCGAAAAAAGTATCCTGAAGAATTAGTTATGTTGTCTCCCAAAAAACCTCCTATTTTTAAAATTGATGGAACAGTAGCTATTATTTTAGGCTTCCAAAACTATTTTACATGGATGTGTCAGGTACTTCCATGTATTAAGCTTTTACGTCAGAGTAATATAGATATGGAAAATATTGATAAATTCGCTTTTCATATATCCTATAAACCATATCAAATAGAAACTCTAAAACTATTAGATATTCCCCTAGACAAAATTATTAGAATAGATGATCATATAGATGCTCATCCTCATATTCAATCTCAAAATTTAATAGTTCCATCACCAATAATAACAAGAAATAGTGATGAATTGAGGGTTACTAAGTGGGGCTGTGAATTTTTGAGAAATGAATTTTTGACTGAAAAAAAAGTTGCAAAATCATCCGATAGTTTGCGGATATATATTAGCCGAAAAAAAGCTGATGTTCGTCATGTTATTAATGAAAAACAGGTCATGGAATTTATCCAAAAATTTGGCTTTCAGAGCGTAGTTTTGGAATCTCTAACAGTGTCAGAACAAGTTGCTTTGTTGGCTAAAGCTGAAGCTGTAATATCTCCTCATGGTGCTGGACTTACTAACATAATGTTTTGTTCTCCAGGAACTAAGATTATTGAAATATTTTCTCCAATTTATGTGATAGTAACTTATTGGATTATTAGTAACCATTGTCAGTTAGATTATTATTATCTTTTGGGCGAGAGTAGTTTTAATGACCCAAAAGCTAAACGACTAGCTTCTTTACCATACAGTCAGAGATGTCGCTTCAGTAATATTTTTGTCAACATTAATTCCTTATCTCAAATTATGAGAACTGCTGGATTATAGCAGTTTTAATGTTTCATAGAGTACAGAGATTTTGGCTTAAAGGCAGAAGGCAGAGGGCAGAAGTTTTATAGTCTACCTTTTTTCCTAATTCAGCTTCATTTCTCGACCATACCTCTTGTTCAATAATGCCTAGTGGTATTCCCTGTGTACTTGCTGTTAAAACTGAGTGGACTTTTAGTCCTTCTTTTATACCCTAATTCAGTTCTTTCTGGTTCTGCTGTGATCCACTGTTCCATTGACTGACTTTTGGTTAAACTCAGAGTCTTTCTTTTGAGAATACACAATCTCTAGATTTTGTCAAACCTTATGTTAAGTAAAGATGTGGGTAATGGATAGGGCTTTAGTCGGAGGTACTGATAACTGAAATGACCCCTTCTTTCGTAGAGACGTTGTATGCAAAATCCCTACCACTTGTAATATTCTTTTTTTTAATTGGTATAAGGAGTTATACAAGAATATTAATAGCTGAATACTTACAATAAATTTAACCACCAACTCCCTACTAATCCACTAATAGTAACCATTGTCTGTCTACAGAACTGCAAAAAAATGTTTAACTGAACCGTATTGAACCATATCCAATCGACCGAGAGAAGAAAAATTTTTCCTTTGAGTAAATCCTCTTCTTTTCAAGGAGAGGTAATTATCAATTTTTAATTGTTGAATTATACCTTCAACTAATAGCTAATTACTCTAAGCTTCATACATAATATCAGTGCGCAAAACATATTTAATGCCTGATTTTACCATGTCACCACAATGCAATTGACGATGTAAAAAAAACAAAGCATCTCCTTTATTTCCCACTACTTCTGTACTTCTAAATTTTGTTGAGCCACCTTCATAACCATCATTTAGATAAAACAATAAAGTCCATCTCGAACGTTCACCATTTTCTCTTTCATAGTAACCATCATAGTGCCAATCAAATTTTTGACCAGGAGAATATTTATAAAACCTAAATCTCTCGTTTAAACCAACACAATATAATCTTTTGCAAGGATTTCTAATGTAAGGCTTTGTTATTTCAAATAATTCTTTTGCTAATTTTTCATCATCGAAAATAACTCTATCATTATTTCTAATACTTTTGTCCATAACAAATCCCTGACTTGTTGTGATAGTCGCTGGTTCAAATCCAATAGATTCAGCTATTTCTATGTATTTATCACATTGCTTTTCAGTCAGTAACTTTCGGACTACAAAGAATTTATCTGAGTATTGATTTATTTCTTTCATTTCATACAATAATCTCTCGAAAAGAGGCAGTAGGAAGGTAGGGGGAAATAATTGACAATTTCTGTGGGATAATTGATTTGATTTTTTATTATTGAAGATGTCTAATATAATCTTCTTTAGCCTATATTTTTTTAACAAAAATTCTGCTTTTTACAGACTGGAAACTTGTGTTACTAAAATCAATGTAAATCCTTTTCAACTTATAACAAAGTCACTCCAGTAATTACATCTTTTGGCAGTTTAGGAGGTGCAGGATCGACTGTTAAATATAAGATGCTACTGTAGGGAATAACTTGAATACTATTATCTGTTAATTGTAAAACTAATTTATCAGATTTTTGTAATTGAAAAAGACGACTAGCAATACCAATATCTTCCCATCCTTGTCCTGAAACTTCAAAAGTTTGAGTTTCTCCATTAATATAGGTTATTTTGACTTTAAAAGATTTTTTTTCAGTATCCATAATAATTATTTTTCAGAATAAATTTCTACTTGATTACTAATTTTAAGTTAAGTCTTGAAGATTTTTATGAGTCAATATGACAATTTGACAACTTGCACACCCTATAAAACTAATCTGAAATAAGTTAATGTTTGCTACCAAAGATTGATAGGGAGTGTGGGAGGTTCGGAGGTGTGGGGAGATGGGGAGATTCGTATATTTGCACAATTTTTTGTATTTCATAAGTATATGCCTCATAATGACACTCAAGGTTTTCAGTATGGAGCATCAGTATGGGGCATAGAAATTTAGTTTATGATATTGGTCATCTTAAATATTTAACCAGTGGAATTATTTCTAAAGTATTTATTGTGTCAAATCTTCGTAAATTAATGACGTGCTTTACAAAGATTATCTTGCAAATAAACTGTAGAAAAGTAAGGAATGAGAATTAAATAAGAACCAAAGTTTTTGCCTAGGATTATTCCACTGAAATACTTCTGTGCAGGAAATCTGGAAGTTAATAAATCCTCATTCCTAATAACTTCTATGGGTTAGAGAAACCTTGTAAAAAAGCAGAGGCAATATTAAACGCAGGATTATCTACAACTTCTTGTAGAGCAGTTAAACTACCAGACTTAATTGCGCTGAAAATTCTCTTCTTCAAACTAGGGTTTTGGTCGATAATTTTCGCCAATTTCTTACCTAATTCTTGCTCACTTATGGTCTTAGTCGAATAACTTTTTTCAAGTTGGTTGAGTAAATCTTGAATTTCCTGTGCAGCTTCAGCGAGTGTTTTCTGTTGTTCAGAGTTATAGTTATATTGTTTGTCAATACCAACTTGTTTTCCATAAATAGAAGCATTTCCTTGATTCGTGAAATTGATTGTGTTATCTGACATAACTTAGATTTCCTTTGTGAACTTAACCTTGACTAATTTTTAGTTTAACTTATTCAAAAAAAGCTTGTGTTTTGTTTTTTTCTTAAAAGAAATATTTATATGAAAACTATCTCCAGCTTTAGCACTTATCTTTGAGCTTGCATATAATCCTAACTGGACTATCAAAAATAATTGGAAAAAATTCTAAAACTACAGGCATTCCAACAAAAAACAAAAATAATAAAATTACAATTCTATATACTATTGGTGTTTTACTAATTGTATTATTTTTGCTAGTTTTTTTTGTTAAATTATTTTGTTCAGGACGCTTTTTTTGCTCTGCCCGCTTTTTTTGTTCTCTCTTGTAAACCTCGGCTATATATTCATTTTCAGTAATTTCTTCGTAAGCTCTATATGTTAGCTGTTTACCATTTTGTTTTTCCCATAATTCAATTAGGGAAAATGCTAATAAAGCTAGACGTTCCTCTTTTTCAATGACATCTTCAATTAGGCGTTCAACCAATCTTTTTTCAACTTCAATTCCCAATTTTTGAGTTGGTTTTTCTATGACTTCTCTTAGTTGGTCTGACTTCATTTGTTCTAAGGTAATTCCATCTTTTTTCAAGACATCCGCTAAAGGTTTATGGAACTCAGCATTTTCTAAAAAATTTGTTCCTATTGTAGTAATTAACTTTGTTGACAAAAAGGATTTTTCTGTGGAATTTTGAAACGTTTGTAAGAGAGCATTAATAAACTTGTATCGGGTTTCACCATCAGTACAAAAAGTGTAGAGTTGTTCAAATTGATCTGCAATAATTAAGATACGATTCCGTGGATATTTTTGCTGTATTTTATCAATAATTTTTGATAACGAAGTAGTTTTATTTTCAAGTGAAGATTTTAGTTTATTTGTTTCAGCCTCTAATTCTGTTTGATCAATTTCTGGAATATAGAGTGGAACTAAAGCTTGAGCAAGATTATAAAAAGGGTCTTCTCTAGGACGAAAAAATGTAAATAGTCAATTTTTTGCTTTTGCTAATCGCGGAATTAATCCTGCTAAAATCGCTGAATATTTACCGAATAATTAACTTATTAATAATTAAATAATTCGGGTTTAAAGCCTCC
>NZ_CEZPJD010000464.1:0-6172 GCF_983059655.1 Okeania sp. | reverse complement strand
GGCTAGAAATATGTACACCTCAATTCGTACAAAGCTCAAACTCAATAACAAACAAAAAACCCTGATGGCTCAACACGCAGGTTATACCAGATGGTGTTATAACTGGGGCTTAAGCTTGTGGAATGCCGCTTATAAAAATGGTTATAAACCCAATGCTCGTATAATTAGAGAAGTTTCTTGTCACGTTATGTGACGCTTTGTATCAGTTTTATAGAGCAGCAAGTATTTATACTATACAAGTCAATTACTTTTTTCGTCGATCAAATTCCGAGTAAATAATTAGGGCTTGCTGATGAAATATCGCGCGCATTAACAGATGTGGGTTTGAAGAATTTCAGGAACTGCTGAAATACTAGCTTTTAGTTAGATGAAGGGGAAAAAGTAAGGATTTGGGGTAATGATGAGAGAAAAACTCAGGGGCAATGATGAATGATATCAAAGCAGCTTTGATTTTCTGCTTCATAAAACCGATATAAAACGTCTCTCTTGGTGCGCGTTCCCTCACAGGAGTCAGCATTCCCTCACAGGAGTCGGCGTTCCGCAAGCGAGCTGTCGGCGGCGCGGGGTCCGACCGCTTGCGTCTGACGCCGACGCTGGGTCTGACCCCTTGCATCTGACGCCGACGCTGGGTTGCACCGCATAATAAGTGACATTTTAATGTTTACTTCCTGCTTTCCTAGGGAATGCTACGCAAACCACTGAGGCCGTCGGCGGTTACTCATCCACAGGCATTCACGGGTCTTGCCCGACCGCATCTCTCAAATTGATACTGGCGTTTAAATTTCCTAAATTCTGTCTCCTGACTCCTGACTCCTTCTTCTATACTAAATTTTGTGGTGCGGAATGTGGGATAAAAAATTGTGGAACTTATAAACCTGTAGGGAAGTTCCATGGAACTTCCCTAAATTATAGGCGTTTGACTATGAAGCAATAACATAATCAATCAGTTGTGCAAGTCTTTGACGCAAAGTTTCTAGACCAAGAGCTTTGGCAGCAGAAATAAATACTGCCATCGGATATTCTTCGTGAGCAAACCTTAAAGTATCTCCATCTACTTCATCGATCTTGTTAAAAGCAACTAAAGCAGGTCCTGGAGTTTCTGGCATTTCTGCCAAAATATTCATCACAGAACGTATTTGACTTTGCCAAGCAGGATGAGACAGATCGACCACATGAAGTAAAGCATCTGCTTCTGTCACCTCTTCAAGGGTTGCCCGAAAAGCATCAATTAGAGTAGGTGGGAGTTCGTGAATAAATCCTACCGTGTCGGTAATCACAATCGGAATTCGCTTACCCGTAATTGCATCAGGAATAATCAGACGACGAGAAGTAGGATCTAGAGTTGCAAACAATTGGTTTGCGGCATAAACCTCTGATTTAGTAAGTGTATTCAGTAATGTAGACTTGCCAGCATTAGTATATCCAACTATTGCCACAGTTGGTACTTCTTGATTTTGACGATGTTGGCGTAGACGGGAGCGGTGTGCTTGTAACTGATTTACCTCTTTCTGTAACCGAGAGATCCTAGCATTAATTGCCCGACGTTCTGTTTCTAACTTAGTTTCACCAGGTCCTCTAGTACCAATACCACCACCAAGACGAGACATAGCCTCACCTCGACCTGTAAGACGCGGAATAGTGTATTCCAATTGAGCAAGTTCGACTTGCAACTTTCCGGCACGAGACTGAGCGCGTTGAGCAAAAATATCAAGAATAACTTCAGTACGGTCTACTACTCTAACACCAACCTTAGTTTCTAGGTTACGAACTTGAGCAGGAGAAAGGTCGCGGTCAAATACAACTAAATTAGCTCCTACAGTTTGAACAGTCAGAGCAATTTCTTGGACTTTACCCTCTCCCACCACAGTTTGAGGATGGGGTTGCGATCGCTTCTGTTGCATTGTCTTTAAGACCAGACCTCCAGCAGTATTAACAAGTCTAGCTAATTCTGCTAACCCGTCTTCAAATTCTCTATCCTTCATTTTGTCTGTTTTTAGCCCTACCAACAGAACTTTATCTTGGTCAGAGTCAACTTCTTGAGCAATAAATTCTCTTTGAAATTCTGCTTCTAATCCATCAATCAAATCAACAAAGTCTTGTTTAGCAAGCATATCCAAACTGAGAGGGGGTGATACCGTCCAAAACTGCTCTTGGATATTAGTATCTGTATGATCTGTTTGAGTAGGTAACAAGTGAGCTAAATAAGCTTGTTTAATGTAACCGGTAGCTCCACCCCCTTTGCGTTTAAATCCTTCGCCTGTGAGGGTAAGCACTACTAGAGCATCAAGTCGTTGAATAACCATTGCAGTCAGAGCAGCTTCTGAAGGCACTTCTGGTTTTAGGTTAGTAGCAATGCAACGAATACCACTAAGGCGACTTGCACCGTATCGGGGTAATTCCAAAGGAGGGATTTGGGTTTGACGGGGTGTGCCAATTCCCACTCGAATAATTTTTCCTCTACGATTAATATAAACGCAGACTGGTTGGCCAACTTCTTTACTGATTGAGGCGACTCTTTGGGCAAATTCTGAGGTAGTTAGGCAATCGCTTGGTAACCGCTGATGGTACAACCGTTGCAGTTGTTTGAGTTGGCTAGATTTTAGACCTTGAAGATTTCCGTAGATGGTTTCGATAGGCATTCCTAGCCACAAAAATGTGGCCCCTCTCTAAATAATACTTTAGAATTATAAATATCCTATTATAGCGTCGTGTGCAGGCAACAGGCAACAGGCAACAGCGGTCAGACCCCGCGCCGCCGCCAGCTCCCTTGCGGAATACTGACCAAGAGAGGCAATAGAGGGAATAAATTGCCGACAATATAAGACTTTTAGCTATTTGGCCCCTCCTATAATTTGTAAATATACCAGCGCTCATTGCTATATAATCCTAATTTTTGAGTTCAACTCAGTTATATAGTAAACTTGTCGCTTTATAACTTCAAAAATCTCCAAAAACCTTAGTTCTATAAGGATTGTAGCTATTGGCAACTGAAAAGCCTTGGAATTATTGCTCTGTCTAGGTTGGAGTGATTTTTTCCTTCTATTTAGCGACAACTCTAGCATATATATACTATATCTTTATCTTTACAACTATCACTTCAATCTCCCCTAATGCCCTACTGCTAATAAAAAGTGTTAACCGGATTTGATATTACTTCACCGAGAAAATGGTTCTGAAGCCTTGCCTTTCTAGTGCGACTTTCTAAGGTAGCAGCAATCAGCTGGAGTTTAGACTAAATTTTTGGGGTATTTAGATAATTTGCTCAGAAGCAATGAAGACTTGAAACTCAGAATCCTTCGAGAATATAAGTAGTGCAGATGTTTTCAATGAATAATGATTATTTTTCTTTTTTGGCAAGTTTGAGTGAAGCTGACATTATTCAAACTATTCAACAAATCTTTCCAGGGCACAATTACAGCGGTTTTTATTTGGGTAAACCACAGTAGGGACGTTCCATGGAAGGTCTCTACAAGATTTTGCTGGTGAAGATTTGGTTCATCAATTTGAAAAGCGCTGTATAGCAATGTGCGCTGGCTTGCTTTACAAATTTCAGGAGGTGTCCAATAACTAAAAGTTTTATATAATAAGCTTTTTATCCCCCCTACTGCCTCACAGGAGTCGGCGTTCCGCAAGCGAGCTGTCGGCGGCGCGGGGTCTGACCGCTATTGCCTACTGCCAAATGAGCTGCGCACAGCGCTATAACCCATAGTACAGGCTGTGGATAATTGACTGAAAAGTCTTTGCAATGCTGCAATGCGAAATAGTTTCAGTCTTGTTGGCCTATCTGACTATTCTCCCTCGGCAAGTTTCCGGCCTGCCTTAATTAGTCTAAACTCCAGAATCAATGTTAGCGGAGCTTTGCGCCAGCAAAACATCAACCCACCGAAGAGCTACGGATAGGTAGGAATCCCCGCGCCTTTAGGCTGGGGAGAATGTCAACTTGGACGAATTCTATTTAACTGCTCTAAAGCCCATTTTGCTGTTTTTTCAACTTCCGGATCTGGGTCATATTCCGCTTGTTGCAACAAGCTAGTTGTTTGAATAATTAACTCATAAATTCGAGTTAAATCTCGGATAGCATTTTTTCTGACTTCTGCATTATCATTTCGTATTGACATAGCCAAAGCTCTATTCATTGGTTTTAATGTTTTAGTTCCTATTTCTGAGAGAGTGGCTAAAATTAAACTTTGTTGTTTAGAGTCAGAATCTATTAGTAAATTAACTAATGGTTGAACAGCTCTAGAATCTCCTCTTTGACCTAATTCCCAAATAGCATGATGCCGTTTTTTCGGGTCAAAATTTTGTAAATCGCTAATTAATTCTTCAACAACATTCACTTCAGGTAAAGGATAGTTATTTGGTAGAGTAATATCTCCAGATTCTTCCACTGTAGAATGTCTGTTATTTGTTTCTGATAAATTCACTTTAGCTTGTGGAGAGTCTTCAACTGTAGAATGTCTGTTATTTGTTTCTGATAAATTCACTTGATTTTCTTGAGTTTCTGGTTGCTCATAGTGATTATTTTCTTTACTTTCAACTGTAGATAGTTTTTCAGTTTTAACATCTAAATTATGATTATTATTATCGAGCTGTAAACTATTTTTTGAGATTTCTGTAGAAGTCTTTTCTCTAGATTCCTGTAATGAGGGGACAAAAGAATCTAAAGAATCGTTTCTATTGGCCAAAGAAGATTTTTCTAGGGATGTAGGCCATCTAGGGGGCGGCAGTTCGGAATCGTTAGCCTCTAAATCTAAATCAGTTGAAGTTGTTTCTGGTATTTGATCTTGAGGTTGTAAGTCTTCTGGATCTAAATCTTTTGGCTGATGATCGTCAAAAAGCTTGAGTAAGACAAATACTGCCGTACCTGTGACAAGAACTGATGTAATGCTCAAAATAAACAGTGCTTTCCGTCCTCCTAGAGCTTTGAGTATTGCACGAACAGGTTTAGGAACTTTTGAGTCCTTCGATTCTTTTTTATTTTTATTTCTAGATTTATTGGCCTCAGAATCAGTATCTTGAGCAATATGCAGAGGAAATGAAGATTTGGTTATTGATACTGGATAATTATTTTGATTGGTTGATTGTAAATTTTTTGCCTCTGTAAAGCTACGGTGATTTAATTCTCCTGTACTGTAATCATTAACGATAGCTCTACTTAGGGGCGGAAAAGAATACAGGAAAGTCAACGACGTAATGATATAAAAGATGGATTTGTAATGGGCCATGATGTTCTCTTAGGAGTTTTCAGAGGCAACTTTTACGGAATAAGTAAACAAGTAACTATAGTTTAGTTCGATCATAGCTGCTGTTAGTTAAGAATAGTCAAATTATTTAAACTTTAGCGACAAAATTACTATTCTACAGATATTATGGTATGGGTAGCACAATGTAGAATGCACTGAAAGGAAACTAACGATTTAACTTTAAAAAAACTATAATACATAAGTTAGGGAAAAAGATGAGAGCCAGGCGGTTTTAACCTCACCGATATTACAATGGAGATATGCTGATACTAACCTACGAATTTAAGTTAATCCCCTCTCAGCAACAGATTGCCATCATTGAGGATATGCTGGCAGTCTGTAGAAAGGTGTGGAATTATGCCTTGAGAGAGCGCAAAGACTGGATTAACAGTAGGAAGTGTGCAGTTAACTATTGTTCATTACATCAAGAGTACATAATCCCTGGGGATGCGCCTTACCCTAACTACAACATACAAGCGGCCAATTTAACTAAAGCCAAGAAGACTAACCCAGAGCTGAAAAGAACAAATGCTCAAGTCTTACAACAAGTTCTCAAGAATTTGGAAAGAGCATTTAACAACATGAAACAGCAGGGTTATGGCTTTCCTCGCTTTAAAAACAAGTACAGAATGCGGTCTTTTGTTTTTCCTCAGTTTAAAAATAATCCCGTCTCCAACGAGTATATAAAACTACCTCAAATTGGATTAGTTCCGATGAGATTATGTAGACCAATACCAGAAGGATTTAAACTGAAACAGGTTAGGGTTGTCAGACGAGCAAGTGGGTATTTTGCAATTGTTTCTTTGCAAAGTCCTGTCAGTGTTCCGGATACCCCTGCTTTTGGACATCCGTTAGGAATTGATATTGGACTTGATAAATTCTTAGCAACTTCTGAAGGTGAATTGATTGAACGTCCAAAATTTTTAAGC
>NZ_CEZPJD010000463.1:0-6176 GCF_983059655.1 Okeania sp. | reverse complement strand
GCGCCAGCGTTGCAAAGCAAACGACCGCTGTCTTGGTCGATTGGATATGGCGAGGGGACCTCGCCATCCCTCGACCGCTTTTTTTCCCTTTAAAAGGGGAGGCTTTAAACCTGAATTTGAATTATTTAATAATTAATAATTAATAATTAATAATTCGGTAATGGTGGTCTATAGTAATTATTTTGCTGAGGACAAGAGCAGTAGGAGGATATTGTTCTCTTCCTCGTATCTTTCTCCCATGAAGCACCGCTGTTCATCTCCATTTACTATTACGCAAGGATGACTCTTATTCCCTATTCCCTTTTTCCTACTAACAAATGTTCAATTAACTTTTTGCACAAATACCGATCATTTAATTGTTTCTTCTAGGGCCTTTTGCAAATCTTCAGTTAGTTCTGATATGGCTGTACGACGTTTAGCTTTGTAACTCTCCCAACGCTGAGAAACAGAAATTGGTTGTCCTACTGTCATGTATACTTTTTGTTTTCCTAGTGTCGGACGTTTGAGAACATTACCACCCTTAATACGATTAATCATATCCCAGAGCAGTAGAGCTGTATCACCAAACCTATCTATTGTCGGTCTTTCGGTAATATACTTACCACTAACTGCAGCAAAACTTTCAACTAATCTCATGTGCCACATTTGTAGACTAGCCTCTTGTGCAAGTCGATCTGAAAGAGCTTTGTCTACAGGAGAAAGAGTTGCTAAATTTTCAATATCTTCTCTGTACATAAAATTCCAACCCGCTTGCTCTAAACGACGACAACGGTCTATAAAATTACCGTTGGCCTTAATCTGAAAATATTCTTCTGCTACTTCTAAAGCAACATTGAGGAGAGCATTGAGACGAGTAGCGATCGTTTCATTAATTTGGTCATCTGTTAAAGATTCTTGGGAAGAACTTTCTTGAGTTGGCTTGGGTAACTCTCGGTGGTAATATTTTCTATAAAATTCCTCCATTTTGTCTAATAAATGACCTGCTAATCTCAAAAGTCGTTGGTATAGTGCAGAAGGTGCTAGTTTTTGCTGATTAGAAAGATTTGCTGAACCGGAAAACAAACCACTCTCTTTTTCGAGCTTAGTTAAAAGTTGCTCTACATTTTCCCATGGTTCGCCCAAGTATTTGTATTGAATACCTATTGGCACGATTAAAACTTCTTCCGAACGTGTTGCTTGATGTATATCTTCAACACACCAAAATCCCATCTGGGCAATACCAGGCTCTAAGGGATTAACTCTTTCATTATGGCCATTAGTAGCTCCTTCTGGAGCAGCCATCATTGGTAAATTGCCATTGGCAAACAATTCACGAGCTGATTTTAGTCCCTGACGGTCTATTTTTCCTCGGTGAATTGAACTTCCTCCTAAATATGAATACCATTTACCTACAAAATCACCTGCCCATAAAGGAATACCTCGGTCAAAGATAAAATGATAGTGGAGAAGAGATGGAAGGGTAATTCCTTGTTGTTTAGCAAATTTGGGCAATAGATACCAGATCATATATCCCATACAGTAAGGGTCGTTGGCACTAGGATGACGGAATGCCATCAGAAAGCGGTTTTTCCCTTGATGGAAGTTTTGATACAGTTGGGCTAGGGTTTCTAGGTTATCTACTTGTATGTCGGCGACAGATATTTGGTACTTCAGCCACCAAGGTAACATTAGCTTTGTACCTAGTCGTACCAAAGGCTTGAAGTTGGGTGGAATATATTTTAGGGGTGGTTGAACGTGGATAGTTGAGTGGGACATTAAAATTTATCAGTTAATTATGGGTTAAATTTGACACTCCCGCCGTTAAGTCAAAAATTATGACGGGAGTCCTCTTGTAATATTTTTAGATAGATTGTCCTGCGAGCTATTTGCCTATTCTCTAGTCTCTAATGCTTCTACCCTTTTTTCTAGTAACAGTATTCTATGAACTAGAGGCGTACTATCTTTATCCTCTAAATATTCTGCTAATGCACTTACCACTACTTCTGTTTGAGACATCTTTGTTTGATTAATATAATCCTTAAGCTTTCGCATCAGTGGAAAAGGAATTCTCACAGCAATCTGAGACTTTTTTCGAGGACTACATCCTTTTTCCTTTGGGGTAACGCTCGAAGGATCTACTGCTTCTAGAGGATAAGAAGTTCCACCTTGATAGTTTTCATAATCTTTATCCCTAAGACAAAAATATCTCCTGCAATAATGTTTATTTCCTGTCGGTTTATCAATAAAACTTGGTGGTGCATCATCTTCTAAGTTTGCATAACCAATTATTTTGTGCCCATCTCCAGATATGTCTGACATACGAGAATTAGATATGCCTTGTTTTTGAAAAAAGTCCGTACTGCCCTGTCTGACCCAAGGATATTGACTAGGATCGTCAAGCCAGATAATTTCTTTTTCATGCTCTAAACATTCTGGTCCAATTATTTGTGCCATAACTGTTTTTCTTTTTTATGAATGTAGATATAACCATGATAAATGTGCATGGCGTTTTATTACAACGCATGGCAAAAAAAATAATACAAATTTAATTATCTAGAGAATATTTCTAGACTTTTACACAAGACTTCTTGCAGAAATCAGGTAATAGGTAATAGGTAATAGGGAGATAAAATAGAATCCGCTTATATAATTCTTTATGTTATGATTCTATAATTACTTTAATCTCCCCTACTCCCCACACTCCCTCACTCCCCAGCTCCCCCGCTTCCCCACTCCCCTACTCCCATTCTTCTAATTCTTCTATCCAATTTTGCAATAAATTATTAATTTGTTCTCGTCGAGTTTCAAAACTTGCAGCTATCCAAATAAAGATAATTCCTACTATTAAACCTATTATCCACTTGAAAAAAGAGTAAAGAGAGTTCAGAATAATTAGTTGGTTAAAAGCATTGATTAAAAATGTGACTGTTCCTACATAAAGAAAAGCTCTAGTTCGTAATCCTAATCCTGTGAAAATGACAATTACACTAATTATTCCTGGTAGTAAACCAGTCCATTGATTTTCTAATAAAGCGATCAAACAAATTATTCCACTGCCAAAAAGTCGTAAGTTATGCCGAAGATTTTTGTTCTTAGGTAATTTCAGAATTGGATCGACTTTAGCTATATAAAGTAATGATAATCCAATGGGAGTAATGTAAATTAATGTCTGAAGAGATGCTCCTAAATTATTTAGCCAAATTACAAAAGCGCAATTAATTAAACCGACACTAATATAAGTTAATCGTATTTGCCGATCTACTTTGGCAATTACAGTATAAAATCCTGCTGTTATGAGAATTGAAGCATACCAATACCAAGGTGGAGCGGTGTCTAATCTTAAGTTGGTAAGAAATATAGTTACTATTGGCATAATTACGGCAATTCGTCGCCAAGGTTTTAGAGGCCATCCCCAATTTTCCCAAGGTAATAAATAGATAATGTAAGAAATTATGGCAGTTATTGCACTTAGCCAATACTGTAAAATTTCTGTGATGGAAAGTAGGTTGATTATATAGATGGCAACAGCATATCCTTCTAAGGCTCCTACATAAATCCAGGTTTCGGCTTGTTTTAAGCTGGAATTATTTTTGCCTTGCATAATTGCATAGCAAGTTAATAGTATTGCTGTGGTTAATCCTAATATTGGATTTGGTTTGAGATTAGATATTATTAATAAAAGTAATATTGAACTGCTGACTCCCCAATGTATATTGGCAATATTTTTAATTTCTGTTTCTGCGATTTTTAAGTAATCTAATAACCAAGGAGATAATAATCGATAACTATAAGCGATCGCTGTTCCAAGGCTGGCATAAGCAATTAATTGATCTGCTAAGGGTAGGGAATAAATTTGATAGAAAAGTAGTTCGGCAGAAGCACAGGATATTCCGATAATTCCTAAGTACAATATTGGTTTTAATGTGGTTTTTCTCCTGCCTATTCCAATTAATATAAATGATAGAGCTAAGGAAGTTAAACCAGTCCAATTTTCAAAATTACCTATACGGAATAAAGCGCCTAAAATACCATAGAGTAATGGCATTACTTGCCAGCATTTGGGTAAATTATTAATCTCTAATTTTCTTTGTAACCAATCTCCTAAAATTTGAGTCGATAATCCTAATCCAATATTTGCTATTGCTAAATTTATTGTTGATTTATCTACAAAGCCTAAGCTTTCAACTATTAGTAATTCTAAAGCCCAACCAAAACTATAAACTGTGGGGGTAGATTGAACAAAATTATTGAAACTAAATGTAATTGATGAGTTTTCTGCTATTTGTTTAATCGAGCCTCGATAGCCAATGGCAAATAATATCAAAATAGTAGAAATAATTACTGTGATTGAGGGGTTAATAGTTTGCCAATAAATGTTGAAAGAGTGGATTGTTAAGAGGATTAATTCTAAGCTACAGATAGTAATTGTCCAACTATCTATTGCTTGAGCATAAATATTAAATAACTGCCCTGTTAATCTAATTATTCGAGAGTACAAAAACCACAAAATTACTAAAAATATACTAATGGTTAATAACCACTCTGTTCCAGAAACAGGAGGTAAACCTAATACTCTTTCACCAAGGCAAAAACTTACGAAAATTAAGATGAAGCCTACTGTGATATTTGCTGCTGTTTGAGTTAGTAAGTATTTAGTATTAATCAACATTAAAGCTGTGCCTAAACCCAAACCAATTAATCGAGTTTCTGGCTGCCATAAAGTTAACATTTGTAGCATAATTACAGCAGCCACACTTAAACCACTTGCTCTTTTTCTGAAAGATATTATTTGATTTTTTTCTTTTGGTTTTAATACTCCACCGTCTACAGACTGTGTACCATTGATTGGAGTTTGATTGCCCATCAACTTTTTCCCACTTTGCTCCTTCTTTCTTCCTTCTTCTCCCCCCCTTTCAAAGGGGGGCAAGGGGGGATACCTTCTTCCTTCTTCACTAGCAATAATTGTTAGAGCTAGAGGAGTAATAAACCAAATAATTCCCCATTTTGCTGATAATTGACAATTCATAATGAGGCAAAGATCGGATGGGAAAATTTCTAATTTACTCAACCATAAAATATAACTAATAACTGCTAAAATTAAACCAAGATGCCAAGAACTTAAACAGAAACAACTTAATAGTGAAATAGAGGATGTGGGTGTGACTATTCTTGTTTCTGCTGTTATCTTTGTCTGTAAGCTAAATATTCCCCATTCAGCCACCATAATTACTGATAAAATTATTGCCCACATTTCTAAACTTATACTAGGCAAGAAATAATTAATCCCAGAAAATATTGATAATAAACCAGTGATATGAGTTAGATAAACAAGGCTAACTTTGATAGGTTGACGACGAGAAGTAAAAATAGTCAGAATAATAGTTGAACCTAAGAAATTGAGAAATATAACTAGAGGATTTTGCCAAGATAATATATTTAAAAATACTCCAAAACCTAAGCAAATTTTCTCGCTAAACTTAGCCAAGTTAATTTGTTGACGGCGATAAATCCAATCTGTTGCCCAGACCATAAATATTAAATAGGGAAACCAAGCTAAACTAAGTAATGATTCTGATGAATTTTGAGCTTGAAAAATTTTGGTTGTTGCAGTAATTAACGTTTGTCTAGTTGGAACTGGAATTAATCGCCATCCTAACCAAGTTGTTTGTAAACCAATCACAAAAATTGCAGATAAGTTAATACATCGCCAAGAATTTTGTAGATTTTCTGTTAATAAGAATAAACCAATAATACTAATGATAAATGCCTGCCAAGGTTGAGCATATACAGAAACTAACCACCCGATTAACAGTAAACTAATCCCAATCCGATTTTGTACAAATAATTTGCTTTGAATTCGATTATTCTTTAATAAAATCCATCCACTAATCCCTAAAGCTAATCCTAATTTTGTAATATCTACATTGGCAACAAAAATTGCTCGAACTAACAAAATTCCTAAAGCATAAATTACAATCGCAATTCCGGTTAATGGGTCGCCAGTAGTTGTTTGATGTTCAACTTCTATTGTTTTTGTAGTAGCTGGAGTTTGGTTATTATAAATCGTAGTGATCGCTGTACCAATAACTCCTAAATAAATTGCCAAAAGAGGAAATCCTGAAAATCTCCAACCATAATGTAAATAACTCAGAATTAATAAGTTCAGTGCAGCAATTGAAATCCAATTTGTAGAGACA
>NZ_CEZPJD010000462.1:0-6200 GCF_983059655.1 Okeania sp. | reverse complement strand
CTTGCCACCGACTTCAACAACTTGGCAGAATTATATCGTTCTCAAGGGAGATATTCTGAAGCTGAACCTTTGTACCTACAAGCTTTAGATATGTTTAAACAAACATTAGGTGAGGAACATCCTAATACTACAATTGTGCGAAAAAATCTCGAACTTTTTCAGGAACAACAACAGCTAGACAGGAGCTAGACACGGATTTTGCCACAGATGCACGGATGATACAAATAATTAATCCGTTTATCCGTACCCGAATTTGTGTCTTGCCCGGATGACGCCAAATGATTAATCTGTTTATCCGTTTCCGAATTTGTGTCTTGCCCGGATGACGCCAAATGATTAATTAGTATTAAACGCCAAAAATGAGGGAAATTCAGTTTCTTGATACTCAAATTTTACCTCTTTATTTATTAGGAAATGCTTACAATTAAGCAACTCCATAATCAGTATATTTCCGCATTTCAGGAGCTTGAAATCCCAGAACAATATCTTCTTTTGGCACTCCTCGCTCCACAAGTTTTTGAGCAATTCTGATTTCAGTCATATTTTGCTCTACCCAAATCTTTTCTCCCTTAATATCCAAATGTAAGAGGTTGTCTGAGAAGTCCAATATGCTACATCACGCGCCCCCTAAATCCCCCAATTTTGGGGGACTTTTACGAGCTAATGGATTCTTGTTCCCCCCAGAATTGGCTTGCTCGGGGGGCAAAATTCAGTATTAAACAACTTTTCAGATATCCTCTAAAACACAACCATAAGCTCGCCGATAACCATCCCATCCTACATTCATAACCATATAATGGTCTTGTTTTGTATCAAAAACCGTGTAATTATCTATCTGACCATTTGATATGGGGATGGCAGCATAAACTGTTAATAAAGATTGAATAATATTGCGATAAGATTCTAATTTATCCATCTTACAATTACCTCCCGTATATAGAATTTATAATTTAGAATTCAGAATTTAGAATTGGTCAATTATAGCAAGGTTTGTTGCTTCAAATTGCTCCCTATTTCCTATTCCATTCCTTGAACAACCAATTTACTCAAACCCTTTAATATCTGCAAAACATTCCACAAATCATTATGACGGCGACGCATCGAAAATAAATCTGACTCACTATAAACAAGTCTTTCCTGTTGAATTAATTTCAAAAAAATAAAATCCGTACCATTAGTAACAAAACCATAATTAGGCTTTTCTAAACTAGGACTAGCTAACATATAAGCAAGTGCTTGTGGAATCCCAACCTCCAGAGAATAAGCAGTTTTTTTTGCCTCAATTACTAACACCCAAAATTCTGGAGTAAAAACTAAAAGATCTAACCTACCAGTAATAATTGTTGCCTCATCTTCCGAGCTAATTTTTACCTCTTTTTCACCAGTAATAAAAAAAGGATAGCGATAAAAACCAGCCCACTTCAACAATGGAGATAAAACAACTAATTTTACCACAGGTTCTAACAATGGATATTGAGATAAATGTAAATATTCCTCTTTTACTTCATCCATAGCAGCCATTTCTAAATCTGTCAGTTCCGGCAAATTTTCTTGCCATTCCTGGAAAAAGTCTCCATCATCATTCCGTTCTAAACCAAACTTTAACTTTAAATCTAAAAGGTTAATTTTTTGAGCTTGAATAGTTTCAACCATTAATTTTTATTCCTCAGTATCCTTGAATCATATTTTCCCCACTACTCCTGTTTTATTGCTGAATAGCGACGTACCCCTGGATACTTTTCTGGGTAAGGATTCAGGTGAGAGCGATCGCTTGCCCACTATGCCCACTATGTTAATATAAATAACATTGAATTATCAATCAAAATATCAACAATAGACATCTCCGACAATAAAAAATAAAATCAATTATCGCACAGAAATTATCAATTCTTTCCCCTGCTGGGAGGGGTTAGGGGTGGGTTCCCTACTACCTACTGCCTACTGCCTCTTTTCCGGAGATGCCTAATTGAGATTTGCCCACCTTAATCTGAAAGAGCGATCGCTAATTTTTAAGCAGACATTATATCAATTTTTTCATTTTCTAGAGCTTCATAAAATTTTTGCCAGGTCAATTGGGTTGCATTCAGAAAAAATCCATGATACTATTTGTATATTTGGATGTTATAGCCCCTACGTATGACTTTTTATTCAACCAAAAATCAGGAAAGGCTTGATACCCTTCAACAAGAACAGAAACAAAAGAAGAAGGATGTCAAATACAATCTATAATTAAAATGACGCAAATCTTAATTATAGATTGAAAATGCTACCAGTTGACCAAGCAGAGTCAATCATTTTAAACCTAGTACAACCCTTAAATACCCAGAGGGATGTAGAAAAAGTAGACCTCTTAACCGCATCGGGGCGCATATTAGCCACCCCAGTCACCAGTAAACTTGATTTTCCCCACTGGGATAATTCAGCAATGGACGGCTATGCAGTAAAATTTGCAGATGTCAAAAACTCTAGTCCCGAAAATCCAACAGCCTTAGAAATAATAGAAGAAATTCCAGCCGGGTATCAACCTCAGCAGCAAATTAAACCAGGACAAACAGCTCGTATTTTTACAGGTGCTTGTATGCCCACAGGAGCAGATACAGTAGTCATGCAAGAAGTGACTCAAAGACAAGGCAATAAAGTACTCATCCAAAAAGCTCCAAAACCCCAGGAATTTGTACGATATCGTGGTTCATTTTATACCGCTAGTACTCCCTTTCTCAAGCCTGGAACAATCTTAGGTGCTTCAGAAATAGCAGTATTAGCAGCACTTCAATGTCCAGAAATAACAATTTATCGCCGACCTAGAGTCGGAATATTGTCCACAGGCAACGAATTAGTTACACCAGACCAACCTCTACAACCAGGTCAGTTAGTAGACTCAAATCAATATGCCTTAGCAGTAGCTGTAGCACAAACAGGTGCAGAAGTAATACGACTGGGTATTGTCCCAGACGAACGAGAAATATTGAAAAAAACCATAGCTGAAGCGATCGCCACTACAGACTTTTTACTGTCCACCGGAGGAGTATCAGTAGGAGACTATGATTATGTAGAAGATATTCTCAAAGAGTTAGGAGCAGAAATTCATATTCATTCTGTGGCAGTTAAACCAGGAAAACCATTAACAGTTGCTAAATTTGCTGATGCTCAATGTGTATATTTCGGGTTACCAGGAAACCCAGTTTCAGCCTTAGTTAGTTTTTGGCGGTTTGTCCAACCAGCACTAAAAAAATTGGCAGGAGTAGAGCAAGCAGCATGGGGGCCAGAATTTGTCACGGCGCGATCGCTTCAAGATTTACATTCCAACGGTAAAAGAGAAACTTATCTATGGGGTCAGCTAAACTTAGGAAATAATGGCCACGAATTTCAACTTGCGTTTGGCAGTCACAGCTCTGGAAATTTAATTAATTTAGCTAATAGTACAGGTTTAGCAGTTGTACCATTGAATGAAACTTTAATAGCGATAGGTGAGTCAGTACAAGTGTTAAAAATCAGTTGACGATTGTCAACATCAGGAAAATAAAAGGTAACTATGGAACAGCTAATAACCAGTCAACAAGAGCAAATACGAATTTTAATTGTGGATGATGATCCAATGATGCAACTTGGGTTAGAGCAAGTTTTAGGCGATTATTCCTATATTGAAATAGTAGGGTTAGCGGACAATGGTAAGTTGGGAGTGGAGGAAGCGATCGAAAAAAAACCAGATTTAGTAGTTATGGATATTGCCATGCCACAACTTGATGGCATTGCAGCTACTCAACAAATTAAGGAAAAACTCCCAGATACAAGAGTTGTTGTACTTACATCTCACGATAGTCAGCAAGAAGTTATGGGTGCATTATCTAGTGGCGCAGATGCATATTGTGTTAAGGGGGCGAGTATAGAAAGGTTAATATCTGCTATTACTGCTGCTATAGATGGTGCTACTTATCTCGATCCACAAGTGGGGAGAATGGTGATTCAAAATTTGCAACCAACATCGCCAGCAGTGCCAGAAAATTCAGCTAATTTGTCATCTAGAGAATTAGATGTTTTAAAATTGTTGGTAGAGGGTAAGACTAATACTGAAATTGCTAAAGACCTTTTTTTGAGTCCTAATACTATTAAAACTCATGTTAAAGGTATTATGAATAAACTAGCAGTTGATGACCGAGTTAAAGCAGCAGTTGTTGCTTTGAGAACAGGTTTGGTGTGAATTTAACTGTAACTTAAAAATAAATAAATTTTTATCTATGAATTTTATTTAATTAAAGGTAAAGGAAAAAATGAAATATCACGTATTTATATCTTTTTTAGAAATTTGTTGGGTGGGAGCTACTCTTTGCATTTTTAGTAGGCAAATTGGAATTTGGCGCAGACAAGTTAGAAAGAAGAAAAATATCGCCGTAAATTATCAAGTTGTAACAAAAAACAGTAGATAAAAATAATAGTTTATATGGCGTTGGTAAATTAGTGTATGATATTAATTTTTTTAGGAGTCAGGAGACAGGAGACAGGAGTTAGGAGGGAAGAAAAAAGAAGAAACCCTGAGTAGAAAGTAGCAGTTTTTTGCCTCACAAAGCTCAAAAAGTGAGTATTGGGGTAAGTATAGAGGCAGAATCACTATTGGAATAATTTTTCCTTTGTACATACCCTACAACTCCTTCCAACTCTTGACTCTTCACTACTGCCTACTCCCTGCCTTAGCAGAAAGACTTTTTCAGCAAACCCTAATTATTCAAACATAATATTAGTAATCAGAACCTCCACTATCACTACCACTACTATCACTTCCAGAGCTACTACTACTGCTACTGCTATAACTATCACTTCCAGAACTACTACTACTGTAACTGCTACTGCTATAGCTTCCAGAACTGCTGCTACTAGTCACACTATAATCACTGGAACTACTACTACCAGTTCCTCCACCACTACTACTGCCACCACCAAAGTTTTCAGAACTACTGCTGCTAGTGGTTTCAGACCAATTAGCTCCCGAACCTCCACCATCGCTACTACCTCCGCCAAAGCTATCATCATCACTACCACTATCATAGTCACTCTCATTCGTATCTGTGGAGCTATAACTACTTCTTTGAGTGTTGTTGTCACTACTATTGTTTCTATTGCCTCCACTATAGCTACTGTAACTACTATAACTACGAGGAGTATAACTGCTTCTCGGCCTATTTCTGTTATTTATGTAAATCAGAATTGTCAGAAACACCAATACCAGTAAAATAGTAATTATAATGCCCATAATAAGTATGTTATTTTGAGAGACTGAAGTTTCAACTAGAGTATAGTTCCCAGTTTCTAGGGATGTTACTAATGCTGTTGTACCTGCAACTACACCATTTTTAAATAATCCTAACTTAAATTTTGGGATAACTTTAGTATCGAGCAAGTTGCTAACTTTAGAATCTGGCAAAATTTTCTGTACTCCTTTTCCAGTTTCAATTTCTACACGGCGATCGCCCTGAGAAACCAAAAACAACACTCCATTGTCTCGGTCTTTTTTACCTATTCCCCAATAGTTAAATAACTCAGTAGCAAACTTTTTTGGAGTTGCAGCAGGTTGAGTTTCTGAGACAGTGACAACTGCAATTTCTGAACCATTGCTTGCTTCCAGGTCTGAAATCATTTTGTTGAGTTTAGCTTCTGTATCAGTGCTGAGTATTTCAGCCATATCTGTCACCCAACCACCGTAGTTTTGTCGGGGGTTTGGTACATCTTGGACAGTTAACGCCAAACTTGGCAAAGAATGTAGCATTAATGCTAGAGATAGAGAAATTGCCCAAAAAGCACTTTTAAAGATGACTACAGAAAATTTCATGTTTTTGACCTCCAGATAGAAACATTGAAATAATAGTCAGCGGTCAGCTATCAGCTTCTCAAGGTTTATGGGTATTAAAAACCCGATAAAAATAGTACCATGCGCTTTTTCAAATAAGCGTAGGGGACTTAAACCCTTGAATTTTTAGCTGTTAACACAGTTCCTCTGCAAGAGTCTAGCTAAATGCTGTTTGCGTTTGCGTAGCATCCCGTAGGGAAGCATTCCGGAACGGAAAAGCTAATAGCTAGGTAAGACCAGTTAGAAAGTAACCAGTTTTAGTTATACAATTCAACATATTTCTTGAAGTTGAAGGGTTATGCAATTTATTACAGCGCTTTTCATTTGAGTAGACCACAAAATTATTTTTGGCACTTAGAGT
>NZ_CEZPJD010000461.1:0-6200 GCF_983059655.1 Okeania sp. | reverse complement strand
TCTAGAGTTGCAGCGAGTTCATGCAGTTGTACAGGTTTACTTAGATAGTCATTCATACCTGCTTTGAAACAATTTTCTCGGTCTTCTTTCATAGCATTTGCTGTCATAGCAATAATCCAAGGTTGGCAAGTAGATTCAGTATTTTTAAATTGTTGACGGATATGATGAGTCGCTTCTATCCCATCCATTTCAGGCATTTGTATATCCATAAAAATTATGTCGTAGAATTGGTTTTTGACTGCTTCTACTGCTGCTAAACCGTTTTTTACTACTTCTATAGTATATCCTAAGCGATGCAACATCTTCTTCGCAATAATTTGGTTTACAGGATTATCTTCTGCTAAGAGAACGCGTACAATAGATTGTTTTATGCACTGGGAATTATCGGATTTTTGAGAAGTAATTAATGATGAATTTGAGTTTACTTGCTGTGGTAATTCTGGAGCTAAAGGTAAGTCTAAATCCACCCAGAAAATACTACCAATTCCTGGTTTGCTAGTTACTTTTAATGAACCTCCCATTGTCTCTACTATTTTGTTGCTAATTGCTAGTCCTAATCCTGTTCCTTCAACTTTCTTTCGATTCTTTCCTACTTGTTCAAATGGTAGGAATATTTTTTCTAAGTCATTGGGATGAATACCTTTACCCGTGTCTTCTATTTGAAAGCGAATTTTTTGCTGTTTTTCTGATTGTGAATTATTTTCTCCGATAGAACATACTTTAAAGTTAACTCCCCCTTGTTCGGTAAATTTAATAGCATTTCCTAATAAGTTAATTAGTACCTGTCTTAATCTTTTTTCATCCACTATAACTCTAGGAGGTAATGTGTTAGGAACTAGATAGTTCAAATAAATTTTCTTTTCTTGGGCACGAATCCTGAAAATTTCAAATATTCCATGAATAAATTTGGGGAAATCTAACTCTTTTGGTAACAATTCTAGTTTGCCAGCTTCTATTTTAGATATGTCGAGAATGTCACTAATGAGTGTTAATAAATGAGAACCAGATTGATAAATAATTTCAACTTCTTGTTGTTCTTTAGATGTGAAACTTGGTGAATCTTTCAGAAGTTGAGCTATACCTAATATTCCATTTAGAGGAGTCCGCAATTCATGGCTCATGTTTGCTAAAAATTCACTTTTTGCTTTATTAGCAGTATCAGCAGTGACTTTGGCTTCCATTAATTCAGCAGTACGTTCTTTGACTCTAATTTCTAATGCTTCAAAAGAATTTTGTAACTGTTCAGCCATTTGATTAAAAGATTGTGCTAAAGCTCCCAGTTCGTCATTATGTTTAACTTTTATTCTATGGTTTAATGCTCCGTTAGCCATAGTAGTTACGGCTTTGTCTATAAAGCGTAGTGGTAATACAATTCTATGTCTAGTAAAATAAACTATGTTATAAACAATTAAAACTATAGATAGCAAAGCTAGTAATAAAAATATTACGGGTACTAGGAATGGTTGAAGTGCTTCTTTTATTGGTTCTTCAACAATAACTAACCAAGGTACTTTGGCTAATTTTTTACTCTTAGAAAATACCCAATTTTGATCGATTGTTTGATAAAAATTTATTTGTGGTTTATATTTGCTGCTGTTCCCACCAGATAATGCTTTAAGGTTAGTTATTTGTTGAATAAAATTTTGGTTCTGATGAACAATAACTAAGCCTTCATTATTTACGATATATACACAACCGTTGTTTCCGACTTTAATTTCAATTGTTTTATCCCATAATTCTGTCAAGTCAACTCTCGCCACTAATGAACTTTGAAAAATTCCAATATCATTAGTAACAGCGATCGCTACTTCTATATATGGTTGTTGATTTTGAAATTGGACATTACTAATATATAATGATTCAACTCGACCGCGATCGGATAACCAAGGTTGTCGATCTATTTGTTTTTGTTTTGAACGATTAAATCTACTATTCTGTACTAAAACTTTCCCGTCAATATCCACAACTATTAAATCTAAAAAAGAGCGATTTCTGTCTCGCATCTGATTCATTATCAAGTTAATTTTATTAACATTATTAGTTGTTGATAAAGCAGCACTTGTAGCTACCATATCGCTTTCTAGTGCTAAAAAAAATTGATTAAAACTTGTAACTGCTTCTACTTTTGCATGATTAATTTTTTGATGAGCTTGTTGTATTGTTACTAACAAACTTAGCAAAGTTGTAGCTGTAATACCGAGAATAGCAATTAAGCTAAGTATAATAACCCTAAATGTTATTTGTTTTCTTAAGGATGTTGGTTGTTTTTCTAATTTATTAAATTTTAAATTAGGGTAAAAAAAAATGGTATAGATATTATTTATATTCATAGATTTAGTAATTAAATTTATCTTTTCTTTTGCGGGCTTAATATCATGTCCAGTAGCATCGGAGCGTGTATAAAATTAAACTAGCAATGGGAAAAAACTTTCTGTATTCTGCCTTCTTCCTTCTTCAATCAAAATTTTCTGAAGTTATGACTTCAGTATTTGGTAAAAGGATAATATTAGGGAAAGTTTCTCCATTTTCTAAATGGCGAATCATTAATTGAATTGCCAATCGTGCTTGTTGTTTAGGTGCTTGATTAATTGTAGCTGTAATTTTACCTTGTTTAATTGCTTCTAAACCATTTTCTAGACCATCAAATCCTGTAATAATTATTGGCGGATATTGACTATTTTTTACTGCTTGACTAGCACCTAAAGCCATACTATCATTGGCTGCTATAATTACATCAATATTGTCAAACTTTTGCAACAAATTTGTGGTAACTTCTTGTGCTTTTGATTGCTCCCAGTTAGCAGATTCAATAGCAACTATTTTCATATTCCCTGTTTTTAAACCTGCCATAAAACCCAGGCGACGCTGAATAGCATTATCGTGATTAGGCGCACCATCTAAAATGGCAACTGTACCTTTTCTCCTCAATTTTTTAACCACCCACTCGCCCATTGATTTTCCCGCAGCAAAATTATTAAATCCAACAAAAGTTAGTATTCGATCGCTATTAAGTGGAGTATCCATAGCAATAACTGGTATCCCAGAATTAATAGCTTTTTCAACGGCAGGAACTAATCGAATTGAATCAGATGAACCGATGATAATTCCATCTATTTCTTCTGTTTCAATTAAATTTGCTACTAGAATAATTTGGTCTTCAACAAATTCTGTTGTTTGAGGTTTTTCGGAATTAATTATAGTTATATCTATATTGAAATTTTGTGCAGCTTTTTCAGCACCTTCTTTAACATCTTTCCAATAAGGTTCTTCTGGGGTTGTTTTAAGGATGTAGGCTATTTTCCAAGGTTTGGTAGCTTTGATTTCTGTTTGAAAAATTTCGTCTGATACTTGAATAACTTGAGAATATAACTGTTTTTTAGAGAAAGTTGATTCCAGGTCTTCTGAAATTTTTGCTTGGTTATTACAGCCGAAATTTAATATACATAGTGTGAATATTATTATAGTTGATGAAAATAAATAGCAGGAATCATATAGATTATTTTGCTTCATGTTGATTATTTAATTTTCGAGTTTGTTTGATAATAGTTGTATTAGAAAACTTTGATATTTCCTCCAGAGTAGTTATGACAAAATCAGAAAAAAATCCCTCGAGTGAGATATACATTAGCATTATTTACAAGATTACATAAATGCAGCTTTAATAAAAATCAAGCCTGGGGGGTTACACCATTTCTCAAAAACTTTTCTACACTTTCTTGAGTAGGGGAGTGGGGAAGTGGGGGAATGGGGGAGTAGGGGAGTGGGGGAGTAGGGAGAAAAGTAAAAACATAATTATTTAATAATTTACCATAGTTATTCTAGAATATCTACTTTGATTAAGAAAGAAAGAAGGGAGAAGGAAAAATAAAAATAGGATTGAATAAGTTCCTTCTAGGTATAAATTTATCAGTGATTTTTTGTGTAGTTAAGGGTTGCTGATTAAATCTAAAAGTCTTTATAGATAAAAGTAAGTGCCTTTTTAAGTATCAAAAAGTGTGAGGTTTTAAGTGGTAATGGTTCAATTAGGAGCGGATTTTGTTCAAGATTTGTGCAAGACAATTTTAGGACAATTCTTATACCCATTCCCAAAAATAATGCTATACTTCCGATGAACTTCAGTTATTAGGGAATAGCAGAAAATAAATTATCCCAATTTTTGTACTTAGATCGTTAACTAGCTAATCTCTACTCCCTTAACTTTTTCAATTTCTTCCCTACTCCCTACTCCCTAAATCAAAAGAATTTTATAGTCTACTTAAATGAAAACTGCTGTATCAATTATCCATTAATGAAAGTATTTCATATTATACCAAGCGTGAAAAAAGAATGCTATAAAAAGTGCCCCTCAATCAGATATGCTTAAAAATAGTGATTTCCGTTTATTAAAGAATAGTTATTTCTATCGTTTTTACCTTTTTTTTCAAAATTTTATCCTTCTTCCTTCTTGCTTCTTCCTTCTTTCTTACTTCTACTATTTGTAACAAACACTTATCAAACTTGGTATTAGATAAAAAAACAGCCTACTGATAAAGTGAAGCTGCTTGATAAATTTACTTTTTATTGTTATGCCAGATTAGAACTTACGGTGCCTGAAACTATATGTTCTGGCTGTAATAATCCTGTTAACATTTCCTCTGGTCTCTTACCATGAGGCCAAGCAAAAGCATGACGAAATGCTGCATCTTGACAAGCTTGTAGTTGTCGAAAATCAATTACATCTAATGTTAGTAAATTCTCATATTCAAACGGCAAACGTACATTATGTAAACCAGCATTATCTGTACAAATAGCAATATCTACTCCGGCATCAAAACATTGGTCAAATACTTGCTTTAACTGACTCATATTATCCATAGTACCTGTTTTGAAATAAGTAGTTGGACAAACTTCTAAACATTGCCCTTTGTTAGCCACTTCTTTTAATAGTTCTGGATGTTTTAAAGGAATTTGAATTCCATGACCAATTCGCATTAAATAAGGTAGTAACTCTGGATGACAACCGTTGGGAGTTTCATAAAGATGTCCAGTAGTTTTCACCTTCTGGGAACGTGCATATTTATACAGTTTAATAAACTCATCTATGCGTTCGCCATAATGATTATCTCCACCAGCTAAATCTATAGCACATACATATTCTGGCATTTGTACTGCTAAATTTACAATTGCTTGATTCACTTCATAGGGTAATCTAGTGTGCATACATAAAATTTGGCTAGTAACAATAGGATATTCATTTTGTTGACTTGCCTGACCTACAGTCGTAACTATTTCTGACATTAAATCTATACGTTCAGACTGAGATAAATGTTCTGGAGTTCTCAAGTAAGGTGTATAACGTAACTCTAAATAAGCTAAATTTTCAAATGTATAAGCTCCTCGAATTAAGCGATAAATAAAGTAAGGCAATGTCTCAATAGTTTGAACGTGTTCTACTAAGGTATGTAGTTCTAAATATTCATCTAATGTGTTCCTTGGTTTGGTGTAAAATTCTTCAAATTGTTGATATTCGGGAAAACGCTTTGCTAGCTCCTCGTTTTGGCGTTGGAAATATCGCCATAAAACTCTAGGAACTACGGAGCCTCCTAAATGTCTATGTAATTCTGCGTGTAAAGCCATAGAAATCTAATTTATCCTTTAAGTATTAATAGCTAATTATAGCTAGATGAAGGCAGAAGGCAGAAGGGAAGAGGTTTCAGAGCTACTTTACTTTTTGTTGCATACTTATATTTTTTTCGTGCCTACCTACTTAATTCTAGTTTCAGCAATTAAGCTTTCCTACATAAATAAGTTTTGAACAAATGTTAGTTATCTAAATACTGAAAGTTACTTTTGTTGATATGTAGTTAATATTGATAATTATATCTAGAATGGTAATAGTATTTTCTAGAACTAAAAAATCAGTATTCATCTAGTTATAATGAAATAATTGAAACAGTATTTAAATACAAAATTGACTATTTTATTTTTGCCTCTTTACCAATTGATACAGCAGTTTTCTTTGCTATGAGGTACAGTCCAATCTTCTTAGTTTTTTACTTCTGACTTCTACCTTAAAATTAAGGTGTACTTCATTAAATCGGAAAGTGCTGTAATTAGAAGGTAAGGTATCGATCAAATAATCTATTATGGAACTTCTTCACTAATTAGCAGTTCAGTTAATGTTAATTATTCTGAATGTTTACTTCCTTCTCTCTAACTCC
>NZ_CEZPJD010000460.1:0-6223 GCF_983059655.1 Okeania sp. | reverse complement strand
CCTCTTCCTTACTTTTTCACAATCATTTTCTCTACTGCTTCCGCTGTTGCAGGAGCTAATAACACTCCATTCCGATAATGACCTGTTGCCAACAACACATTTTGAAACCCTTCCAAATAACCCACTGCAGGAGCTGCTTGACCTTCCGGACGTGGCCGCAAACCAGACCATTTTCTTAACACCGTTGCATCTGCCAAACTCGGGCAAAAACTAATAGCTCTTTCCATCACCCTATCCAATAAACTAGAGTCTGCTACCACCTCACCTACATCATCAGGAAATTCTACCGTTGCTCCCACCCAATATTCATTTTCCCCCACTGGTACAATATGCACATCATCCCCAGTTATCACTGGCTGAAAATCTAGATTTCCTAGAGGCGATCGCCCTTGCAGATGTAGAGCTTGCCCTAACACTGGCACAATAGTAAATTTCTGGTCAAGATTTGATTTACGCTTCAGTTGTAGAGACCTCAAATTACCATCTTTTATTCCTTGCAAACATGGCAACGACCCCAACCCCGCAGCCACAACTAACCAATTTACATCCCCCAAAACAGGAGCTTTTTTAGTTGAGTCTAGACTTTTTGTCCGTATTTGCTGACAACGATATTCGTTATTTCGTAGCGCTATAGTATTATATTCCGCAACTGTTACTCCAAAATGAAAATTCACCCCATTTTGTTGAGCAGCTTCTACTAAAGCTAAAGTAAGCTCCACCGGGTTAATTTGCAAATCTTGAGGAGAATAAATAGCCGCTGTAACTTCAGATGTCTCGATCTGAGGAGAGCGATCGCGCAATTGAGCAATATCCCACATTTCCAATGGTAAACCATCTGCTTGCCGAATATCTACCAATCTTTTCCATCTATCTAAGTCATCCCCAGGCAAACACAACAACAAAATACCATCACGGTTATGAGAAATAGGGCGATTTATTTTTGCTTCCAACTCAGGAATTAAATTATGATAGCTCTGGACGCTCATGCGCCTCATTTTCCAAGGTCTGCCTTTAACTTTTTGGCTAATTACCCCCATCAACACCCCCAAAGCAGCACCAGTAGAAGCTTGAGCAGGTGCTTGTTTGTCCAATACCGTAATTTTTAACCCTTCAATTTTACTCAATTGATAGGCGATCGATGCCCCAATAATTCCACATCCAATAATTACTATATGAGTCATTTAAGTTATCAGTTATCAGTTATAAAGTAGGGCATTGCTGAATTTAAGTATGAATGTCCGATTGTTTGGTTCTGGTAAAGCCCCCTAAATCCCCCAAAATTGGGGGACTTTTAAAGTTTTATTCCCCCCAAAATTGGCTTGCTCGGGGGGCAAAATCATACCCAGAATCAGCAACGCCTAAAGTAGAAATTAATATGGGGTACGCAGTACGCACCCCATCAAGCAATATTGAAATTTATCGTCGCTACACTTATGGTTGGGTGTAGGGTTTTAAGTTTGAGAAAGCAGAATGTTCAACAGCACTATTGCAGAACAACTCTTATTGAAAACCTCACAGTCACTTACTAGGATTTTGCTCAGGTGCGTAACGCTACCGCTAACACACCCTACCAATAGCTCAGGTGCGTAACGCTACCGCTAACACACCCTACCAATAGCTCAGGTGCGTAACGCTACCGCTAACACACCCTACCAATAGCTGAATGCTGACTGCTGAATGCTGGTCGCTTATTTAATTACTTTTAGGTATCACACCCAAGAAAGTGTCAAAATCTGCTACTGCTTTTTTATACTCAGCAGCAGCCTGTAGTTTGTCACCTGCTGCTGCTGCAACGTCAATTTCTTCTAAGTCCTGAAATACTTCTTTTGCTGCATCCGACACAGGTGCTTTATCTTTTGGCAATAATAAACTTTGGGTCAAATAGTTAGTCTTGCTCCGCAAGTCTCCTAGAGGCCCATGAATAAATGTATCTACATTTACCCAATCACCTTTTTGAATTAAGGTGTTTAGTTCATCCATGCGATCGCGTACAGCGACTATTTTGGTCGTGTACTGTTCAATTTGTTGTAATTCAGCATCTGAGTAGGTTGGCGGTGGAGCAGGAGAGCCACAACTTGCCAAAAACGCTACTAACAGCGCCATCATCCATGCTACTATTGAGCGTTTATTTAACATCATCTCTTTCTTGATCGACTAAATTTAATATTTCATCTTAAGATTAAAAATGGAAACGACCATTTTGGCAAGGGGAGTATATTTACTTATACTATGTCCGGATGATTAATACCGTTTCACTAAAGTCAGAAGTCAAAAGTCAGAAGTCAGAAGTGATATTAATCGAACCTAAGAAGTAATATCCCAAATTTCTGCTTGGTTTCCAGTGTTCCCTCTTGAATTTACACCTACCACCTAATTGCGGACATGATATTATTTGTTTTGCTTAATACTTCTAAACTGTTTTTCTACCACACTGACTAAAGTTTCTCGTGGGAAAAGACGGGAAATATTAACAATTACCTGATTTAAAAAGCCTCCTGTCACAACATTAGACTGATTTTTTTCTAAAGCTTGAAGAGCATCTTTTACTACTTCTTCTGTAGGGGTCAATTGTGACATAGAAGATCCACCTACAGATTGAGGAAATTCTGCTCTTTGGAAAAATTCTGATTCTGTTGGTCCAGGGCAAAGTGCTAATATCTTCACTCCTGAATCTTGATTTTCTGCCCACAATGCCTCACTAAAACTTAAAACAAATGCCTTTGTTGCACCATAAACTGACATATAAGGTAAAGGTTGAAAACCACCGAGAGAAGAAACATTAATGATTGCCCCAGACTTATTTTGTTGCATTCTAGGTAAAAATAAATGCGTTAATTCTACTAAAGCAGTAATATTTAATTGAATCATATTAACCAGCTTTTCTAGAGGTCTCTCTGTAAAATCTCCATAGTCACCAAAACCAGCATTATTTACTAATAAATCTATAGTTAATCCTTTCTGAGAAACTATCTCAAATACAGAATTTGTTGCTGCTGGTGCTGTTAAATCTTGGACTATTACATCAGCCTGAATTTGATATTGATATTGTAATTCATTGGCTAATTTTTGTAGTTTATCTTCTGAACGAGCTACTAATACTAAGTTAGTTTTTCGACTTGCTAATTCTTTGGCAAAAATTTCACCTATTCCAGAAGAAGCACCTGTAATTAATGCAGTTTTCATTTTATTCGATCTGAGATTAACTATGTAAAGTAAAGTTATAAAATTACATTACATAATTAATGATAGTATAAAGGAATATAAATTTTATTAAATAATGAAATTTCAATAATTTTTGGTAAATTAATTAAAATAAATACCGGAGATAATAATATTATGACTTTTCGTATTCTGTGTTTGGACGGTGGTGGTATTAGAGGTGTCATGCCAGCCCGTATTCTCCAAGCATTTGAGCAACAATTAGGTAGCCCTTTAAAAAACCATTTCGATGCCTTAAGGAAGTCAGAAGTCAGAAGCGGTGCGACCCCGCGTCGGCGTTAGCTTTAGCTCCTCCGGAAGAGGCTAGACGCAAGCGGTCGGACCCCGCGACGATGCCAGCTCGCTTGCGGAACGCCGACCAAGAGAGGGAACGCGCACCAAGAGAGTCAGAAGTTAACCCACCCCTGCCCCTCCCAGGAGGGGAAGTAGGGGATTTGAGCTTCGCTCCAAAAATATTACGCGTTAAAAGGTGGGGTTTTAGACCCATGTTATTTTGATAAAAAACCTTTTCTCTTCTAACCTTTTCTTTCCTCCTACCTTCTGCCTTCATTTATTCCACGCCGGAAAGCTAAACTTCTTGCCTCCTCAAAAATAACAGTAGTTCATCTGTAATATCTCCAGACCAATGTTCTTGAGGATAATGTCCAGCTTCTGCTAATTTAACTAACTTTCCATTTTCACAAATATTAACTAAATTTTCAGCTTGACTAACATCTAACCAAGGGTCTTTAGTTCCCCAAACAATTAATGTTGGTTGTTGCCACCCTTTAAAGCCAGATTCAATTTCTGTCATTGAGTTTTTTAAGTCTAAATTTTGCACAATTGCTGATACGGATCTACCAGCAGCAGAACTTTTTAGATAAGGACTACGATAGACATCTAAATCTTCATCAGCAACTGTTAAACAACTGCCTTTTTCTAAAGTTCTATCAACAAATAGAGGGTCTTGAACTAGCATATCACCAACTAAAGGAATGCCTAATTGTTTCATTTGCCAAGGTAATTTTGCTGTAGAAGAAAGTGGTGTATTTAAAATAGTTAAACGCTCAATCTTTTCTCGATTTTGCAGAGCATATTGTAAACCAACGGAACCTAAAAATCCTTGAATAACTAGATAAAATCGTTCAATTTCTAGAGCATTAATTAATTTTGCTAAAGCCTGAATAAAAGCTTCTGGTTTGTAAGAAAAATCTCGTTTATCTAATTTAGGGGATAAACCACAACCTATCCAGTCTGGAGCGATCGCTCGATAACCTGCTTCAGCTAATTCGGGCATCATAGCAGTCCAACTATGACTTTGAGCAGGAAATCCATGTAATAGTAAAATTGGTAATTTATCTGTTTCATTATCGGGTTTAGCTTCCCGATAAAACCATTCTAGAGAACCGACTTGTATATTTTTTTTCTCAATTGACACTTGTTTTGATAAATTTTTTTACTAGATTAGCTTGAGGATTATATCATTTTATTGGAATAATTGATTGGGATAGGATTAAACTAATTTTTTTGTAGGAAAAATAACTACTTATAAAATAGTTAACTATTCAGGAATTAATATCTTAAATATTATTTGGAAATACTACTTACAATTCGGTAAGGTATAAAGCAGGATTTGGGATGATAGTATTGTTAGGTAATAATAATTAAAGCGTGATTTACCAAATAATTCATTAATCTAATAACTTTTTTTCTGGTTTTTACAGTTTTTTTGGTAATTCTAATTTTTCCAGAAAATTATTGATTTCAGCATCTAGCCATCTTTTTTCTCTTTGACTTAAAAGGGAATAGGCAAGTCTAATACCTTTTTTAAATTTGGCAGTTTCTTCTACTTTACCTACTATTTTACGATTAAATACCCAACATCTCCAGTCAATTGAAAACTCATCTTTATTGATTTTAATCTGAGTTTTATAGTTCAATTGAAATAATAATAAAAAGATGCCAAAAGTCAAAGAAACACCAAAAAGTGGTGAATATAATGAAGACAAAACATTATACACAAAGGTTATTGATAATAATAAAACAAGCAAAACTTTTTCATTTTTACCAACTTCTAGATTTTTTAAAGGTGGAATATTAATAATTAAACTTGTAGATGTTTGTTCCAGAGTAACTAGACTTTTTATCTTATTCTTATGACCAGATTTAGTCAGAGATTCAGAAGAGTAAATCATTTCTGAATGATTACTAAGTACATTCAAAGCTGCTGTTGCCCACTGAAATCTATCTTCCCAAATCGGTTCTAATATTACTTCTAACCAATTCATAAATTCTGGTGAAATTTTCACACAAGAGCGAATATCTATTTTCATTCTTTTTTGAGGTAATTCATCTGGGGAACGATGAGTTAATAAATACAGTAAAGTTGCACCTAAACTATATAAATCTGATGCACAATAAGCTTTTCCTTGTAACTGTTCTGGTGGCATATATCCAATAGTTCCGACAAAGGTTCCACTCAAAGACATTGTATTTCGATAAATATCTTTAACTGCCCCAAAATCTACTAAAAATACTTGACTATCAGGTTGTAAAATAATATTTTCTGGTTTAATATCCCGGTGAATTATTGGCGGATTTAATTGATGTAAATAACTGAGAATGTTCAAAATTTGAATCGCAAGATTTTTAACTTGTATTTCTGTCGGATGCCAACCTTTTTTCACCCAATTTGCTAAGGAATTTCCCCACACTAATTCACGAATTAAATAAAAGCATCTATCTTGCTCTGTATCAATATAAAAATAATTCAAATATTTGGGAATTTGAGGATGATGCAAATTGGCGATGACTTTAGCTTCCCGCTCAAAAAGTTCTAATATTTTCCAGTCTTTTGTTTGTTGTAAAGAAACAGCTTTCAGTGCTACTCGCTGATAATTTGTCAGGTCTTCTGCTTCATATATTACTTCTAACCAATTCATAAATTCTGGTGAAATTTCTAAACAAGAACGAATATCTATTTTCATTCTTTTTTGAGGTAATTCATCTGGGGAACGATGAGTTA
>NZ_CEZPJD010000459.1:0-6227 GCF_983059655.1 Okeania sp. | reverse complement strand
TTGTTGTTAGGGATGGGAATGTGACTTTGATTGTGAAAAAGGAGCGGTCTCAGGAAATTAAGCAAGTTTTGAAGAGTTTGGCTAATCATTCTAAGTTTAAAGATTTATTGTAGGAAGAGGGGAATAGGGAACAGTTGTAGTAGGATGTCTAGACTAAAATTGTAGGTAAAAACTCCTCCCTCTCCTGCAAGGATAGGGGTTGGGGGAGAGGTCTTCATTAACTCAAATTTACCCACATTTTCAAGCTAGATGCGCTAGTAGGTTAGGTTGCGCTGTCGCTTAACCCAACAAAAACTTATATCGCAGTAAGTTTTTTAGTTAAGAGAATAAATTGTGGTTGAAAAAAACATCAGAATATTAAGAGTAGGATGTCCTAACTTTAACTGCGTTGTGTTATATATGTTGGGTTTTGTTCCCTCAACTTAACCTACAAAGATTACTACTTACTTATGACAACTGAAGCAACCATCAATAACTTTACCTACCCCTCCAGCAGCAGCTCCACTAACAGCTCCGACAGCAGCACCAGGACCAGCTCCAATACCACCAGCTGCGGAACCAGCAACAGCTCCACCCACAGCTCCACTAACAGCTCCACCAACAGCTCCTTTGGAAAAGTCATCTCCAGCTCTCTTCACATGAGAGTTAAAACTTCCAACATCATCATTTTTATTTAAGTCTACAGAGCCATTATTTCCGGAATTTTTATTCCAATCATTAGTAGTATTAGGGCTATTTGGATTTAAACTTTGAGCAAGGGCAGGTTTAGCTACACCAACTGATAAACTTAATAAAATCCCAGAAGTAATTAAAAGTGATAATTTTTTTCTCAACATATGTAAATGTTTCCTTAGTAACTGTTCTTAATTATCAAAATATCCTTTTAGTATTAAAAGTTGTAGAGAACTTTAGGTAGTTAACTATCTTCGTTTCAGAGAATTTAAGCCAAAAATTTATCAAAGCTAAATTCCATAATACTTGTACATATTTTTCTCCTATCTATAAATTACTTCCTAATTGCCTTAACTTAGTTGTAGGTTGGGTTAACAGACAGCGTAACCTGACAAAAACTTGTATGGCAGTAGGTTTTTTTACTTAAGAGAATAAATTTTGGTTGAAAAAAGCACCAGAATATTAATAGCAGGATTTCCTAACCTTAAATGTTTTGTGCTATATATGTTGGGTTTATCCTACGGATAAGCTACGAAGAGCGTTGCCTCAACTCAACCTACTTCCCTTTGACCCGCAATTTTTTCAGAAGTTTCAGACAATGAAAATGTTGGTGATTTTCCACTCAATAGACATCTCCAAGGACTCCATACTCCCTCTTTTCTGAAGATATCTAATAATGGAAAGAGCGATATAGCTGCCGCACTTGCTCCGCCAACGCGTTTCATGTGCGTAGCAAAGCAGAACGGAGTTCTATCCCTTTGTCATACTTTATCCGTCTTTCAATATTGGCAATTTAACCAGAAAGCTGATAACTGTTAACTGATAAGGCGATCGCGAAGCGGAACGGAGTTTGATCGCTCTCTCAACTCTCTTTGGTTGAATAAAAAATCATGCTTATAGGCGAGTAACCCCAGCTAAATTTTATTCTATCATAAAAATTGTGAGGATGTCACCGATAATCCCGGATTTTTTTCAGGAGCTTCACACAATAAAAATGTTGGTGATTTTCCACCGCGCTCGAAACTTTACTATATAAATAGCCCTTGAGATAACTCAAATCCCAGAGCATTTTTCAGAACATTCTTATTACTAAGGTGAGCGATCGCCTAATCTTTTCAATTGCCATTCTTTATATTAGCTTTAGAGAAATTTAGAACAGTTTTGCTCAATCTATGGAACTATTAAATCTGGTTTGAAATAACTTTTTGTTGCTGTGGAAAAATCAGGTTTGTTTTTCTGCACTTAAAGACATTTTGATCTTGAGTGCCTGAAATATACAGCTTATTATCTACCATTTGTCAATAACTAGAATTGCTTAGGCATCTATACTTATTCAAAATTTGTTTTTTTGAGGTTATCTAACTCTGCTGAAAATTAGCAAATTTGAGATGCAATGAACGTAAATACAAGGTTATAGCTTTCTTGAAAAGGTCTTTTTTTGAATTTAAATATAAAATTGGCATCATATCTCAATGTACAGAGTATGATACAAATCGCTGAAATAACGCAAGTTGGTGAAATATTTTGTAATAATTAGCGAAAAATGAGCATATTTTAATTAAAATAAATAATATTAACAATTAACTTGATTAGTATAGTTTATGTTTGAGGGTGAAAATTTAGTTTTGTTTTTGAAATTAATTTTGCCCTCCCTTGGAGAAAGTAGAACAGAAAGTAATGATAACTTTCTGATAACTTTGTCATACTCTAAGTGGTTGGAGCGATCGCTATATTTTTGATTTTTTATCAAGATGTTGGCATTTATACCCGCACTCTCCCGTAGGGGAGCATAGGGATGGGAATGCCAATCAATAAGAGCGGTCTTGCAGATAATCTATTAACATACAAATTAGGTTCTACTTTTGCTAAAGGATGTTGCATATTATTTAAGCGTGGAACTTTTTTCATCAAGTATTCTTCCAAAGCTCCTACTGTAAAACATTGATTTTTTCTCAACTTTAATGCTTCAAGCAAAACATGAGTAAATGCTCCTTTCTTAAAGGTTTGAATTTCATAAGACCGCTCTTTTGCATCACAAGAATAAAATGTAATTATTCCCTGATAATCTTTAGTTTGTATTTGTTCACCTTTACTAGCTGCTTCATTACGACAAGCATCAATAAACATCACCACATTTTTTGCCCTCCAGTTACGCAATCTTTCAGTAATGTAATTAATAGCGATCGCCGTTCTATCTAACCTTCCAGGATTACTATCTGAAAGCATCAAATAATCCCCATCTGCTCCACGCATTCCATGTCCTGAAAAGAAAAACCAAAGATTATCTGGTGGATTTTTTGGAGGTCTATCGAATTGAACATCAAAAAAAGCATCTAAAATACCGAAAGTTGGTTGAGTTGGAATTGGAGGATTAGCTTTTTGTATAGGTGGTGAATCTTCGGTAAATAAAAATACATTTTTGAACTCCAAATCTTCTTCTTTTAACAAACTGTGCATTGCCTCAGCATCTGCCTTAGCAAATTGAAGGGGATGTTATTTCAGTTATCAGTTATCAGTTATCAGTTATCAGTACCTCTCGCTTCAACTAGAGGCTTAAAATATGAAATATTCTCTTTTTTTATCCCCTTAAAATGGGAGGCTTTAGAACATAATTTTTAGGTAAAAAGTTATATTGATTAATACCAATTAAAATTGCCCAATTATTAGTAGTCATGTGCTTGATTAATCTAGATTCAATTATCGGTAGAGACAAAATAATTTTCTACCTCTTACCTTTCTATTATTCCTGTCGCTTAAAGGTAAGTTTAATTTCTGTAACACCCCCGACTTTTCCTTTTGTTAGCCCCCAAAAACCTACTTCTCCTTCTGCATTAACTCCTACAGAAACTTCAATTTGGTCAAGCTGCATTCCAGGTTTTTCTTTTGTTGCTGCTTGTTTTTCAGCTTGAATAAATAAATCTCCCACAATTTTCATAAATCCCTGCAAATTTTCCTGAAGCTTCCTGACAGGAACTGATACTAAACCTTTGGCAGAATTATTATGTGATTTTTGAGAAGAATCCTCAGAAGAATCCTCATCAAAATCCATAACTCCACCTGCAAAACCTCCACCCCATTTTTCTCCTCCAGTTAAACTTTCTTGTGAGATATTGGTAATCATCCAAAGCTTAGGTTCTAAATCAGAATTAAAATCTGGCATTAGTTAATCTCCAAAACTATATTAATGAGATATTCCTGAGTCTATTAATTAAACCCTAACATCTGACATATAATCTTTTCTACAGGCAAATATACTCACAAAAATAGGGAAAATTATTGACTTGTAAAATTTTTAGATAATAGGGTAAGCATTCAACCGTCAGCTAACTTTAGTAAGCTATTAAGTTCAAAAGTTAAACGCTGAATTGGAGATAGCTGAATACTTACCATTCAGGAATGAGGATTTGATTATCTACACAAGTGGAACTACCTAAACTCCCTATCATGTGAGTTCTTAAAAAAATTCTGGACTTTGTTGAATTCTTATTCCTTAGTCATAATCTAGCAAAAGCCTATAATTATAATTTTTGGAATAATCTATCAAAAATTCAACTATGCCCGAAAGAAACTACTCGCTAAAATCAAATTAAGCAAACCTACTCAAAAAAGAGAATAGAAATAATGAAAGGAATCTGGCTAGAAAACCAACAACTTCAACTCCGCACCGACCTCCCCACACCCGAACCCCCAGAAGGAGAAGCACTTGTCCGGGTCTTGCGTGCCGGTATCTGTAATACAGACCTAGAACTTCTTAGAGGTTACTACCCCTACAAAGGTATCCTCGGCCATGAATTTGTTGGTGTGGTCGAACAAGGACCCGAAAATTTACTCAATCGACGAGTTGTCGGAGAAATTAATGCTGCTTGTGGTCATTGTCGCTTTTGCTTGAGTAACCAACCCACCCATTGTGAAAATCGGACAGTTTTGGGAATAGTTAACCGCAACGGCGCTTTTGCTGAATATCTCACCTTGCCAGCAAAAAATCTCCATCCGATACCTGAAAATGTCTCAACCGATGAAGCTACATTTACCGAACCAGTAGCAGCAGCATTGGAAATCCAGCAACAGATACAAATTTGTCCGGTAGATAAAGTTTTAGTAGTGGGGGATGGCAAACTTGGACAGTTGGTGGCACAAACTTTAGCTTTAACTGATTGTCAGTTATTGGTTATTGGTCGTCATCGGGAAAAACTGGCAAATTTAGAAGAACGGGGAATTAAAACTGGGTTTGGTGATGCGGTTATTACAGGAGCTTTTGATGTGGCAGTCGAATGTACTGGCAACCCAGAAGGATTTGCGATCGCTCGTCGTGCCCTTCGCCCTTGTGGTATTTTGGTCCTCAAAAGTACTTATGCTGGGAATCTGAGTTTGGATATTTCGTCATTGGTGGTGGATGAAATTACTTTGGTTGGTTCTCGTTGCGGACCTTTTAAACCTGCATTGGAACTTTTATCACAACAGAAGGTTAATGTTAGGCCATTAATCCAAGCTCATTATCCCCTAGAAGCAGGAATTGATGCTTTTACTCATGCTCAGAAGAAAGGAGTATTAAAAGTATTAGTGGATATTGCGCAGGAATAGGCTGTTGATTTTTTTTTGCAATGAATTTTGTACATCTCAAATCAAAAACTAGTAAGCATCAAAACTATTTTTAACTATTAGAAATCTCCAAATCTAAGGATATAGACTTTTTATATCAAATCCGGTTAAATAACCTCACAATCAATAGACATCTCCAGTAGGGAGTAGGGAGTAGGGAGTAGGGGGGAAATAATTGATAATTTATGTAGGATAATTGATTTTATTTTTTATTATTGGAGATGTATAATAGCTTAAAATCCTAATTATGACGTTATTGGATCTATGTGCAATTAGGCGGATTTGATATTACATAAGCATTCAGCTATTAACTGCCAGCTATCAGCAATAAGACTCTTTCATCCCACATTCTGCACCACAATATGTAGTTTTTAGAATAACTATTCAAAGCTTTGGCTAACAATAGATGAGTTTGTAAGTTACTGTTACAGTTCTAGCTTATGTTACATAAAAAGCAAGTTTATTTTCTGGAGATATCTATTGCTTCCCTCCTCTACTTTCTCGATATATTGAAACTAAAAACAGAGAAAATTAAACATAAGTAGGATGGTGCAAAAAAGCAGAAGTATCTAACGAAAAGTAAACTTATCCAAAACTCTCTTACCTTCTGCCTTTACATAACGATAATTTTCAACACTGACATACTTAGGGTTTGCGCTTCACTAGTCTTTTTGCCCTCGGCAGGGAGTAGAGAGTAGGGAGTAAGGAGTAGTGAAGAGTTAGGAGAAATCAAGAGTTGTAGAGGACCTACTCCAAAAAATTATCCCAATATTTTTCTGTATCTATCTTACCCCAATACCTGCTACTTTTTTACTACCTCAACAGGCCAAAACCTTTATATATAAAAGCTTTTATATTTAATCAGCAAGCCCTAATTATCATTTTTACCGAAAAATTGTGGTTTAAACCCACATTCCGCACTTCAAAATGTAGTATACAAATAGAATGAGAGAGGG
>NZ_CEZPJD010000458.1:0-6231 GCF_983059655.1 Okeania sp. | reverse complement strand
CCTACTCCCCCACTCCCCTACTCCCCCACTCCCCCACTCCCCTACTGCGGTTCTTCCAATATCATGTTGCTATACATTTGGATAGCCGTACTCCAAATTTGATAACCATTCTCATTTAGATGAAGACCATCAGTACTAAAGTCACTTCGGAGAAAACCTTGAGAGTCTGTAAATAGTGGATGAAGATTTAAAAAAAACGCTCCCTCAGCATCAGCCAAGGCTTTGAGGCTACGATTTATTCTTCTGATGCGACTATTAGGTAGCTGTAAAAGATAGTCGCGACCTTCCCAGGTAGCTGACTCCCCACTATGGGGTAATATAGATTGGATAACTATTTGAGTGCCAGGATGAATATATCGTAATTGGCGAATAATTATTTTTTGATTTTTTATAACTTCTTGGCTATCTACACCATGAATTAAATCATTAATACCAATCATCACAAAAATTGTTTCTGGCCTCGTACTATCGAATAAATAAAGTCGTTTCAATAGGCCAGACGAAGTTTCTCCAGAAATTCCTTGATTTAACCAGGTTCTATCTCCAGGTAGAAGTTGCGATGGAAACCAAAGGCTCAAAGAATCTCCAACCATAACAGTTAAACGATCGGGGCGATTTTTAGCTGCAGCGATCGCCTCTCGTTGTAACTGCTCTACCCATTGTTCATAAGTCCATTTATGACTTCTGCCAATAGCCAGAAGCTCTTTCCTCGCTTCTCCAAATAGTGGACTTGGTTTATTAGTTCTAATCCTATCAGGAACATAGTTTGTTGTAGCATTTGCTTGAGGGTCTTCTGACAATTGATAGTCGTCACTCATAACTAAGGTGGCCACTGTTAATAACAGTAGCCCGTTAATAGCTAAAGAACACCAAGCCCAAGTTGGAACATTTTTAGATAAAGTAAACACCGTAGCTGAATTAAATTAGTCTCCTATACTGAAGTAACTGATTCATGGCTATGGCTATTTTACCCAGAATTTTCCTATTAGTGTTTTTGCAGACCTCGATTGATATCCATTTTATTTATGTGGAATACCAGTACCAAGGGCATCAGGTTCTTTCATAAACCCTGTATAAGCTTCCATACCATGTTCGGCAATATCCAAGCCTTCAAATTCTTGTTCCGCATGGACACGAATACCTGTAGTAGCTTTCAAAGCCAGCCAGAAGATAGTACTCATAATCACTGTAAACAATCCTACTGAGATAATACCTATGGCCTGAACCACGATATCAGCACCTTCAACAAAAATACCAACGGCTAAAGTACCCCAGATTCCACAGACTAAGTGAACTGATGTTGCACCTACTGGGTCATCAACTTTCAACTTGTCAAACAAGGGCACAGAAAATACAACAATGATGCCAGCAACAGCACCTATAACTACTGCCTCTAAATAAGATACGCCATTACAGCCTGCTGTAATACCTACTAGTCCAGCTAAAACACCGTTAATAATCATTGATAGGTCTGGCTTAGTATCTTTGAGCCAAGATGTAATAGTTGCAGTAGCTCCCCCTGCTGCTGCTGCTAAGTTTGTGGTTACAGCTATATAAGCCACATTTTCGTTTGCTGCTAGCTCTGAGCCAGGGTTAAAACCAAACCAGCCTATCCAAAGAATTAAACAACCCAAGGTAGCAAAACCCATATTATGACCAGGAATAGCCCTCGGTTGGTCATTCTCATCATATTTGCCCATCCTTGGCCCTAAAATATATGCTCCTACCAGTGCTGCCCAGCCACCGACTGAGTGGACTGCTGTTGAACCAGCAAAATCACCGAAGCCCATTTCAGCTAGCCAACCACCACCCCAGATCCAATGTCCGGTAATTGGGTATGAAATACCTGTGATTAGCAAGCTAAAGAATAAAAAGGCACTAAATTCAATCCTTTCAGCTACAGCGCCAGAAACAATGGTGGCTGCAGTAGCAGCAAAAGCTGCTTGGAATAGAAAAAATACAGGCAATGGTAAACCAGAGGGAAATGGATCTAGTCCGTAGGTAGTTGCTTCCCCAGTGAGGAAAAAACCACCTCCACCAATGAAGGGATGGTCTCCGGCAAACATTATGGAAAATCCTATAGCCCAATAAACTAATGTAGCTAGAGCAAATACAATTAGGTTTTTTGCTAAGATATTAACTGCATTTTTATGACGACAAAAGCCAGTTTCTAACATTCCGAAACCAGCATTCATAAAAATCACAAATATTGAAGCTACCAAAATCCATATTGAATCTAATACCCCTTTGACATACTCTGGGGTTAATTCTTGGTCTTGAGCTGTGGCAGCTCCTGCCCATAAGGCAATAATTACGAATACTAGAGGTATACAGGCTAATGTCGCCGGGGTAAACCATCTTGTCCGACGTAACCTGTTTATTAGTGCTGTCGGTTCTAAGAAACTGCTATATCTTGCTGATAATGACTGTCTCTTTTTTATTCTATTGTTCTTGAACTTTACTTTAGATGTCATTGTGAGAACTAATTAATAGTTTACAATTGAAAATAGCGCACCAAATTCTTGTATAGATATTCTGTGTCTCTTGCTACTTTTATTTGATTTAGTAGCAATAGCTGCTTGAGTCTTTTCACAAAAGTCTCTGCCTGTTTAGAATACCAATTATTTGCCAGATTTTTGCTCTCAAATGTTTGCAATTTAATTAAATTTGTGTTAAATATTCCTGATATCCAATTTCCTCTAGTCTATTTTGTTTGTTCATTACTGATTCGGCTAAGGTCTGACGATATTTTTGGACTCGCTCTAATAGTTCTGGTTGGTGGGATGCTAATATCTGAATGGCTAACAAACCAGCATTTTTAGCATTGCCGATCGCTACTGTGGCCACTGGTATTCCTCCTGGCATTTGCACTATAGAGTATAAGGAGTCAATACCTTGCAATGTTCGGGTTTGTACGGGGACACCAATTACGGGGAGTGGCGTTAAAGATGCGACCATGCCTGGTAAATGTGCTGCCCCACCTGCTCCGGCAATTATGACTTTTAATCCTCTTTGATGAGCGGTTTGGGCATATTCAAACATTCTCTGGGGCGTGCGGTGAGCTGAGACAATGGCAACTTCTGAGGGGACTTCAAATTCCTCACATATAGCGATCGCTTCTTTCATTGTGGGCAAGTCTGAGTCACTGCCCATAATAATTCCGATGATTGAGTTCATATTTCATATCATGTTCTGTAGCATCGGTATTGTATAGCGAAGGTAGGGTAGATGGGGAGTAAGGGAGTAGGGGAGCTAGGGGAGCTAGGGGGAAAATTCAAAAATGTATATCTTTACACGTTAGTGAGCAGGACAATCATTAAGTTTTCTATCATCCTAAACCTTAATTAATTAGGGCTTGCTGATTAAATCTAAAAGTCTTTATAGATAAAGGTTTTATACTTTTTAAGTACCAAAAAGTTCGAGGTTTTAAGTGGTAATAATTCAAAAATTAGCGGATTTTGGTCAAGATTTGGGCAGAAAAATTAAGGTACAATTCTTACTCCTACCTCTTGTAAATTCCTATTTCTCCTGTCTCCTGACTCCTCTCTTTACCACTCATACTTTTTCAGCAAACCCTAATTATTTATTGCATTATACGTAACTACAATAGATTAATATTCAACTTAGGTAGCACTTCAATTATTAAGTAATTAACACTAGCCTTATCACTGTTTTGATAATTAGCACCCGAGGAACACATTAATTATTATGTTTACTTCCCCTCCTGGGAGGGGTAGGTTCACTGCCTGTAGTTGCATGCAACTTTCCTATCCACTCCCCCACTCCCTTAAAAAGAATTAGGTTACGAAATTCTCATAAATCAGATTTTTTTAATCATGTTTGGAGGCTGTTCCTAACCCTAAACCACTTAATACAAATAATCCCAATAATATTGAAGGTTCAGGAACTGTTTCAATTCGATTAAAGGTTATAGGTGTACCAAATAATAGATTACCATTACCATCAAAAATACGATCTAAAGAGTCAATACTATTAGGCTTAATCACTATATCAGAAATAACCTTACCCCCAGGAAAAGTTGTCGAACAACCTTCTGGTTCGTTAGTCCCTACATAACTATTAGAAACAAAAGAAAGGTTTACTTCACAGTTAAAATTATCTAAATTGACCGCATTAATAACTTGTTCAGAACGAGGGCGATCGCATAAACCAAATAAGGAAGTTTCGTTGAGGAAACGACTAATATTAATAGTAACTTGAGAATTATCATTACTAAAAAAAGAATACAAGCGGACCCGAAAAGGAAATCCTCCTGTTGTTTGTTCTAAATAAACAGTTTCTGTATTTTCCATCAGGTCATTGCCAATAAGTTTAACCGGACAATTTGACATTGTAATCGGAGGAATCATTGGACTATTGACAACTTGTTTAGTATTATCGAATAAGCCAGTAAACCATTGTGAGACCTGTTCCACTTGAAATAAAGTTGCAGCATGACTTTTTTGAGCAAATGCAAAACTTAAAACTAGAGCGCTTAAAGTACAATATTTAAGTTGATTTATCTGCATTTTTTCACACTTATTTTTATCAAAATTTTTTTCTTGAATTGCTACCTACTATAACATCAATTATCATGATTTTCCTAAATATAATTTTTATTCATATACTAAATAATTAAGGTTTAAAATCTCTCGTTTAGAAGAGAAACAATAAAATTTTTTGTTTTAAAGGAGAAGTAATTAGGGTTTGCTGAATAAAGTATGTTGGTAGAGTTAGGAGACATGAGAAATTGAAATTATAGAGGAGGTAGTTGTAAAAAAATCCCCAAGATTGTTCTGCCATAATCATCTAAAAATACTAGCTTTTTGAGCTTGATCGACCGAAAAGCTTGCACTTTTTTCGAGAAAAAAAGGCACTTACCAATATCAGTCAAGGGTTTGATATTTAATCAGCAAGCCCTAATTATTAATTATTAATTGTTGAACACCTACCACCTTCTTAAATAAAATTTAAGCTTGTGAATTTAACTACTAGAATTATTAACGCTAAAATTCCTGGTTATCAAAATCTACAGCAGATTTTAATCGACTCTACTGGCAATATTAAAGAAATTATCTCTCAAACAGAGAAACTTTTGCCTACCACATCTGACACTATTGATGTTCAACAAGATTGGGTTTCTCTAGGTGGGTTTGATTTACAAATTAATGGTGCTTTGGGTTTGGCTTTTCCTGAAGTAGATGCAAATTCTGCTACTAAAATACAGGAAATTTGTCAATATTTATGGCAACAAGGAATAGATGCTTTTTTACCCACTATTGTCACAACTTCTATAGATAATATTCAGCGATCGCTCCAAGTCTTCCACAATTTGGTCTCACAACCTCAAGACTCAGAAATGGCAAAAATTTGGGGTGTTCATTTAGAGGGTCCTTTTCTAAATCCAGAAAAACGAGGCGCTCATCCATTAGAATATTTACTACCATTAACGCTCCAAAATGTCAAAGAAGTTTTGGGAGAGTATGCTGAGATAGTTAAAATCATTACTTTAGCTCCAGAATTAGACCCCACAGAAACAGTCATTCCCTATTTAAAAAATCTAGGAATTACTGTTAGTTTAGGGCATTCTCAAGCCACAACAAATCAAGCAGAAAAAGCTTTTAAATTGGGAGCTTCAATGGTAACTCATGCTTTTAATGCGATGCCGAGTTTACATCATCGAAAACCTGGTTTATTAGGAGCAGCAATTACAAATTCTGACGTTATGTGTGGTTTAATTGCTGATGGTCAGCACATCTGTTCAACAATGATAGAAATTTTGTTGAAAGCGAGTCAATATCAACAGGGAATATTTTTAGTTAGTGATGCTTTAGCACCCTTGGGATTACCTGATGGAATTTATCCTTGGGATACTAGAGAAATAGAAGTTAAAAATGGTACGGCAAGATTAAAAGATGGAACTTTATCAGGAACAACTTTACCTTTATTAGTTGGGGTTAATAATTTAGTTAAATGGGGAATTTGTGATATTGAAACGGGAATTTATTTAGCTACTATTGCACCTCGGAAGGCATTAGGAATAGATAGTGAAATTATTGGTAAGTCAGGGAAAAATTTATTGAGATGGAGGGTAACGAAGTCAGAATTCAGAAGTAAGAAGTCAGAAGTTATTTTTGTAACGAGAATTTGAGCAAGGCTCCAAAAATATTTAGGGCTTGCTGAAAAAGTCTTTTTTAAGGAGTAGGGGAGCGGGGGAGTAGGGGAGTAGGG
>NZ_CEZPJD010000457.1:0-6251 GCF_983059655.1 Okeania sp. | reverse complement strand
AATACCGAGAGTTTTAGAGCATGTGTGGGGTGGCTGGGGAGATGGAAACCCAGCCCTAATAGAATGTCCGGTTGAATAGTTACACTTTTAAAGGTTGACAAATAGGGAGACAGGGCATTCCGTCTTTAAAGCTCGTGGAACCCGAAGGGATAACAGGGCTACGAAATGAGAAGCCCACACTAAGCTAACGCCAGAGTGTAGAAGATGTCACAAGTTCAGACTCATTCTGTAATTTCTAGGAGTAATACCAAAATGCTTTTTAAAAGCATCACAGAACCGACTTGGACTTTTATAACCAACAGTTTGAGCTACTCCAGCAACAGTTAACATTTGCTTTGCTAAGAGATTTTTCCCGCGCTCCATTCGGATTTTTTGCAAATATCCAAATGTAGTTGTACCAAAAACTTCCTTAAAGCCTCGTTTAAGTTTATAATCATTAAGTTGTACTTTTCTAGCTAATTCCATTAGTGATGGTGGATTTTCTAAATTTGCCTCTAAAATTGATTTTGCTTGACGAATTCTCTCAATATCATCCGCTTGTAAACATCCAGATGAACTAGATGAAATAATTTCTGACTGACTTTGTATTAATTGTGTTAACTGTAAACTTATTAATTCTAGTGCCTTACTTTCTAGATAAATTTGTCTTGCCATGCCTTGATACGGGCAATTAATAATTTGCTGTAACGCTTGCTGCATTGCTGGAGTTATAGCTCCAACATTCTGATGAAAAATTTGCCGTGAATTATTGGAAATTAATGCTTTTAATTCAGTAGGCATTAGCTCGAATTTACTACTAAAACTTCTGAAAATATCGGGTTCTACAATGATTCTAATTCTCTGTAAATCTACTCCAGTTGGTATTTCTTCTATTTCTTTTGTGCCAGGAAGAAAAAATAAATAATTTTCTCCACTTTTTTCATAATAGTAGTCATCTCCAATTCCTTCTGTCCATACTCGGTAAGTTCCCGAAAGTTGGAAAGCTAATATTAATGGCATGGCAGCATGATGTTGAATTTCTCTAACAATAGTATATTTTGATTTTCCACCGCTAATATTTATTTTTAGTCCAGGGCGTAGTTTGATTGTTCTATCGTATCCTACTCCTAATTCCTCTTCTGCTTTAAGTTTGAGAAAAGTTTCAAAATCATTAGAATAGGAAACAATTTTTCCTTTTTCTAAACATTCTTGATATACTGCTTTGTATTCTGTTGTTGTTAAATATTTGCTCATTTATTGTTTTTATTTTATATAGTGAGTAATCAGTAGTAAAGATGAGGTACTGATAGCTGAAATGGTATGTTAAAAAAGAGATTTTTCAATGCGTTTCACAGAATATACGCACTCTACATGAATGCGCAGTTTTAGCTGTGCTACACCAGTGAGTATTAGAAGCTTTGGGAAAAATACAAAAGTATAAAGTCAAGGAAGTATCAAGAATGAGCATCAACTTACTTTCACCACAGAACTCACATGATATTGCTTAACTGGTGTTAATTCCATATCATCACTCGATCGCAAGGCACTCATCACCTCACCATTAACTTCCACTTTTACTTCATAAGTTTTTTTCAAATTACTATTATCACCAACAATAAATTCCAGTCGCACCAATGCCCAATTTGCTTCTACCTTTGCTTCCTCTGGACTGAGGTGTTTTAATCTTTCTTCATCAAATGCCAACACTTTACCTACTTTGGGGTACTTTAACCAACTCCAACCTTCTTGCATCCACATTTCTCTTTCGGCAATTTGTGCAAAAGAGTTTAAACCTGCCCAACCTCGGTAATACTGGTGCAGACCTGATACTGAACCATTTCTTAATACCAATAGATCGAGCATTTCTGCTTCTAAGTGTCCCCAATAACGACCATCAGGCAAATCGACTAATGTTGGTGCAAACTGATGCCCACCAAAATGACTACATCTCCAAACTCGTAAATTTCCTTGAGAAGTAGCAGCATATTCAGAACGCAACTTTTTATAAATAGGATAGCCAAACCTACCACAAGCTACATCAACATTGGCATGAGTACAAACTAGCATTTCTCTAATTTCGCTAGTTTGTTGTTGATATTGCTGAAAATTTTCCAGTTCATTTGGTTGCTGCTGTAGTTGCTGGAGCAAGGAGATTAGCAATTGACTCATCAGAGTATCAGGTACAATATATTCCTGCTTCTCATATTCAGCAAATAATTCACCAGGACGATAATAATATAGTACACGAGTATAACCAGCCTGGGAATATTCGCGGTCTGGAGCGATCGCCATTGGTTTTAATTTCACACCATTTTTTATAGCTTGGAAAATTAAACCCAGCACTGGTTTAAGTTGAGGATTTTCCATAAAAGCTTGTTCAGACCAGGGTTGTGCTATTTCTATAATTAGCCAGTGGTCGCAAGTTGAGGCTGTTCCTATGGGGTCTTCTCCATTAGCTTTTGATACCTCCGAACAAAAACGGCACTCAGTGAGAGTGTTTTTAGTGGTTTGATATAGTTGAGTCATTTTATTAATAGTGGGAGCATAATGCTCTATTATTTAAATTTTAACGAAATCATTTAAAAGTGAGAGGGAGTTTGTATTTTTTATATTGATTACAAATCATGCCAACGCCTTTCATCTGAAAAACAGGGTTTATATCAGACATAGAAAACGTTTGCACCAGACTCTGTCAGAAAGCTCTGCGTTCGCAAAACTTACTGTATGGTCTGAGACTTTTGGCTACATCAAATGGCTACATCAAACTAAATGAAAAGAATTCTCATTTATTTTAAGGAAATATTAACATATATATTTTTAATTTGTAATGGTTGAATTAAATTTTTATACTTTTTTCTTAAAAAATTAATATTTGTATATTTTCTTAAATATATAGCAATGAGCGCTGGTATATTTACAAATTGCAGGATTTGCCCAATAGCTAAAAGTCTTATATGATCAGCAATTTATTCCCCCTGTTGCCAGATGAGCTGTTGCCTGTTGCCTGCGCACAGCGCTATAAATCACACCTTTTGTTTGGCCTTGCGACCCATCGGTATGCACATTGGTGTCCCACTTACAGGGTCTTGAATAATTTGAGACTCTAGGCCAAATACTAAACGAACCATTCCCACCGTCATCACTTGCTCTGGATAACCCTGATTCACAACTTGGCCATCCCGTAGCACAATCAAATTATCCCCATATCTACAAGCTTGATTCAGATCGTGTAGAACCATCACTATTGTCCGCCCCTGAGAATAATTCAAATCGTAGAGCAAATCCAGAAGTTCAATCTGGTGGGCTAAGTCTAAAAAAGTAGTTGGTTCGTCCAACAATAAAATTTCTGTATCCTGAGCTAAGGCCATCGCAATCCAAGCTCGTTGTCTTTGGCCTCCAGATAGAGAATCTAGCGATCGCCCTGCCAACTCCAAAAGTCCTGTAGTTGCCAAAGCTTGTTGAGTAATCTTTTCATCATCAACAGACCACTGTTGTAACCAATTCTGATAAGGATACCTGCCTTGAGCTACTAACTCTTCTACAGTCAAACCTTCTGGAGCAGCAGGACTTTGAGGCAAAATAGCTAATTGTTTTGCTACTTCCTTTGTGGATAACTTAAATATAGAATTACTATCCAAATAAACAGTACCGCTAATAGGCTTAAGCAATCTTGCTAAACTTTTGAGTAAAGTTGATTTGCCACAACCATTAGGACCGACTATTACAGTAATCTTACCTCTAGGAATTGCCAAATCTAAATTCAGCACAATAGGTTGTCCATTGTTATAAGCAACAGTCAGCTTTCGAGTAGTTAAAGCACTTTTTGGGTTTTCTGAGTCAATCATCGCTGGCTCCGATACAATAAATAAAGAAAATAAGGCGCACCAATAATGGCAGTAATTATGCCACAAGGAATTTCTGTTGGGGCAAATAACACTTTGCCAATTAAATCTGAGAAGACTACAATAAATGCACCAATGATAGCAGCAGTCGGAATTAGACCTTCATGGGATTGACCTACCAACTGCCTACCTAAGTGTGGTGCAATAAACCCAACAAATGCGATTGCTCCTGCCGTTGCTACACAAGCAGCAGCTAAAGCAACACTTGTTAACCATAACAAACTGCGTCGCCAGTCAAGAGGAACACCTAAACCTCTAGCGACTTCCTCTCCCAAAAATAAAGCGTTGAGGTCTTTGGCTAGGAAAAATGCCAATGGTAAAAATATGAATAACCAGGGCAGTAATGGCCAAACATATTCCCAACTGCGACCAGTCACACTACCTGTAATCCAAATCAAAGCTTGAGAAACAAGATTGATTTCACCGAATGTCACCATTACAGTAGTTAAAGCACTAGCAATAGTATTTAAACCAATGCCAATCAAAACTAAGTACATTGTTGAGTTCCTTTTTTCCCAAGCAAGTAGGTAAATGAGAATCGAAATAGCGATCGCTCCACCAAAAGCCGAAATAGGAATAGCAAATAGAGGAGCATTTGGCAGCAGTACAATTACTACCACAGCAGCTAAACTTGCTCCAGCATTAACGCCAATAATACTCGGAGTTGCCAAAGGATTACGAATTAAGCTTTGTAGAATTGCCCCAGAGACTGCAAATCCCATTCCTACACCTACTGCTATTAATACTCGTGGCAGACGTAGGGTATTGATAATAAATGAATAATCTGTATTGTCTGTTTCTAGACCAATTATTGTTTTAAAGACATCTAGGGGTGGTATCGGATACTCACCAATACTCACATCTAATATCATAGCTACCAGGGTTAATGCTACCAAGACCAACAAAACAATTGGTACTCGTTGCTCCACGCGCCATGAGATGGGAAGTTGTTGGGGGCGAATAACTAACCAGCGTTCTTTCATCTTTTAATCTTTGATAAAGCTAAATATATAAAAAAAGGACCTCCGATTAAGGATGTCATTATTCCCACAGGAATTTCAATAGGTTTTAGTAACAGACGGGCAGCAATATCAGCTAAGAGTAACAAAATACTACCCAAAATTGCAGCGTAAGGAATAATCCAACGATAATCAATGCCAACTAAGAGACGTGCAATGTGAGGAACTACTAATCCAATAAAACCAATAGTACCTGCTATTGACACGGAGCATCCTGATAAGATCACCACACAGATAGTTGCACCAACTTTCACCCAAGCAACTTGTACTCCTAAACCTGTTGCTACATCTTCTCCTAATGTTAGAAGAGTAATCTGTCGTGCTAGGAAAAAAGCTATAGTTAATCCTACCAAAATATAGGGAAGCACTTGCAAAAATACATTGAAGTCTTTTCCGGCAACCGATCCAGCTAGCCAAAATCGAATTTCATCTAACCTATTTTGATCGAGAATTAGTATTGCTGTGGTTAAAGAGCTAAGAAGAGCAGTTATAGCTGCACCTGCAATAGTTAACTTGACAGGATGGAGGCCACCTTTACCAAGAGACCCCAACCAATAAACTGTGAGCGCTGTTACAATTGCTCCGAAAAAGCCAAATGTAGGATAAATATTTGCTGAGGAGGAACCAAAAATAAATCCAGCAGATACTACAGCTAAAGCTGCTCCTGCATTTATTCCTAGAATTCCTGGACTAGCTAGAGGATTTTTAGTTAATCCTTGCATGATACTACCCGCCACAGCAAGGGAAGCTCCTACTAACATTGCGATTAAGCTACGAGGAACTCTCAGAGTGCGGATAATTAGTTGGTTTGTGGAACCGTCGAACGCGGTAAATGTTTTATAGACAGTTTCTAGAGGAATTTCTGTATCGCCTGTAATTAGACTAATCACCAAGCAGATTATTAATACTAATATGCTTATCAGTAAACCTGCGGTTAGTAAACGCTGAGACCGGGAATTTTGTTTGGGTAATTGACTGACACGAGAATTTTTTTCCATTTGCTTGATTATTTTTCCAGACCGCAAGTTGTTTTTTTATCTCCTTAAAATCTAAATAGGATTTGCTGAAAAAGTCTTTTCAGGAAGTAGTTGGGAGAAATAAACATCTCCAAAAATCAAAAATAAAATCAATTATTATCCATAAATTATCAATTATTCCCCTCCAGGGATGGGGTAGGGGTTAGGGGTTAGGGGTGGGTTGCCTGTTGTAAGATGAGCTGTTGCCTCTTTTCAGGAGATGTCTAATGGGAATTATAGAAGAGGTAGGAGGAAGAATAATCCCTTGATTTTTCTGCCTTTGTCTACTCAAAATGCTAACTTTTTGCAGCTCTAGAGACTGAAAAGCTTGCACT
>NZ_CEZPJD010000456.1:0-6254 GCF_983059655.1 Okeania sp. | reverse complement strand
CCACTAATACTGCCAGTTTCTATTGCATCGTTATCAATAATTGTGCCTATTCCTTGGTTATCTAGAATATTGCCACTAGAAGCACTAGTAAGATTAACATTAAATATTTCATTGCCTTCATTTGCTTCGTTATCATCAATAATTGGAACTGTTATTGTAGTGCTAGTTGCTCCAGGTGCAATAGAAACAACGCCTAATGTAGTCTCGATATAGTCGTTTTGTGGTGTAGCGCTGCTCTCATTATTATCACTGCTAGTATTATAGTTTAAGTTGATATTTTCGTTGCTCGCTCCATCTAACCTAACAGTGAATATAGCATTACCATCAGCTTCATTAACTATGACATCATTAATACTAATATTAATATTTGGAACAACAGGTTCGTCATCATCTATAATTGTACCTAAACCTATACCATCAGATATAACTGCGTTAATAGGATTACTCAGATTAACATTAAATATTTCATCTGGTTCGTCAATCTCATCATTTAAAATATCTACTGTAACTGTGGCAGTGGTTTGAGTTTCTGGAATTGTCACCGTATTATTAGCAGCAGTATAATCTTGTCCTGCTAATGCTGTATCATCACTGGTGCTGTAGTTAACTGTTACATCATTAAAAGTAGGTTGAGATAAACTGATAGTAAATTCTGCTGTACCCGCATTTTCATTGACTGTGGCATCATTAATCGATACAGTTACACTATCGTTATCAATAATTTCTAAACTAGCGCTGCCAAGGGGAGTTGCTGGAGATTCGGTAATTTCATTAACTAAATTAAGAGTCAGATTCTCGATGCCTTCAGGTGCGGTATCATCATTAATAGATACAATTACATCAGCAATAGTTTGACCTGGAGAAAAAGTAACAGGAATTGGCGTGTTATTAAAATCCTGAGTATCTGACTCTGGAGCTAATGGCGGAGCTGCACCTGTAGCTGTGCCATTAATTAGTTGTATTTGTATTGTCTCAGCATTATTCGTATTTCCACTACGTTGAACTTGTATCGAATCACCTGCTAACGTACCATCCTCATTAATACGGTATAAGTCGTTTGTAAAAGTAAAAGTAGTGGGCGTAATTATCTGAGATGCTTCAAACGCACCAATATCAACAGCATTTCCATTCACCCGAGGAAACCCTTCACCACGTTGGTCAAAGTTTGTAGCAGGAGGAATATCAGCATCATTGCCACCATTAATAGCAGGATTATTAACATCCTCAACTAAAGCATGAGTTTGTGTGATACCTCCATTATTCTGTAAAGTGGTATCTAGCACAGAATTAATTGAAACTTGCAATACTTCCTCTGAATTAAAACCACTACTGCCCATAATATCACCGATTAGATTAGAGCCATTGCTATTAAATGCTCCTACTAAAGTGTTGTTGATACCTGAAACATCTGGCTCAACAGTTGTTGATGAATTATCAAAGTTTCCAGCAATAATAGTATTGTTAATATTAACTGTGCCATCATTAGCAATACCACCACCATTCCCCTCTTCATCCGGATCGTTATTATCTGCAATATTTTGGGTAATAGTGCTGTTATTTAGCTCTAAAATACTTGTGTCTAAGGTATTATCATTCCAAATACCACCACCATAATTTCCTGCTAGATTTCCAGAAATTGTGCTGTTACTTACTGTAGCATTGCCAACGTTACGAATTCCACCACCATCATCATCTGCATTATTTGTAGAAATAGTGCTGTTAATTAGTGTAAATGTACCCGTACCGTCATTATCGATACCACCACCATAAGCTGCCGAATTGTTCCCAGAAATCGTACTGTTACTTACAGTAGCACTACCCTCGTTCTCAATTCCTCCACCACCCAACTCAAGACTTGTGACTGTATTACCAGAAATAGTACTATTGTTTACTTCTAAGACAGCATTCTGATTATTACTAATACCACCTCCAGAATCAGCAATATTATTAGAGATTGTACTAGTAGCATTTATTCGGACTGTAGCAGGTTGTACTCCTGATGATGTAGTATCTACATTGAAAATTCCACCACCCTGTGCAATTGCTGTATTCCCAGAAATATTACTATTGTTAACCGTCACTAAACTGGTTACTGTTGGTATACCACTGCGATTATAAATTCCAGCACCTCTAGCACTTGCATTTCCAGAAATTGTACTGTTATTCAGTGTTAGATTGCCACTTCCATTATAAATACCACCACCAAAACTATTATTATTCTCAATATTTGTACTATTACTAGAAATCGTACTATCATTTATTTCTAAAGTACCTCGGTTAAAAATACCACCGCCACCTTGGTTGCTGTAATTGTTGGAAATTGTACTATTGTTAACTGTGGCAGTTGCATTAGTCTCAATTAATATTCCCCCACCCTCTGAGGCAAGTGACCCATTACTAATAGTTACACTATTAATATTGACTGTTGCATTATTAATATTAAAAACTCGTACTTCATTCCCACCACTAATAGTTAAATTAGATTGACCAGTTCCTGTGATCGTTAAATCGTCACTAATAATTATTCCACCAGATACAATACCTGGATTAGAAGTAAGAGTAATTGTTTGAGGCGTACCAAATACATCAGGGTCAAAAATTATAGTGTCACCACCATCACCAACTTCTCCCAAGTCAGTAGCTGTATCATTGTTGGCAGCCAAAATAGCCTCCCGCAATGTTACCAACCCATCACCGCTTACCTGATTATCACCTGTACTATTAACTGTTAAGTCAGCAAATACTCCCCCATAACTTACCAAAACCTCTTCCCCAAACGCCAAATTATCCCCAACTTCCCCAACTTTAACCCCAAGTTCCCAACTACCACCTAATTCTGCACAACCAACAGGACTAATAGCAGCAGCAACACCCACTCCTGTCAACTCATGGAACCTGCCCAAAAAAGCTGACCCAATATCTCCCGTAGCTACTTCACAACCATACAAAAATATCCCACCAGTTCCAATGAACTTGCCCCAACTTTTAAACTCTGCTCCATATTCGCCTAAGTTGGAGAAGCTTAACTTGATGTTACCCAACTGCAAACTACCAGGGGAACCATGACAAACAATATGAAGACTATTAACTGGATAATCCAACATAGCTCTAGTTATTTGTCTGATCTCATCTTCTTCCGAGTTCAGAATGACAACTTTTGCTCCTGGCAAAACCCCAGATGCTAACATTTGATAATTTTCTACTCTGGGATCGATAATTACTAACATTCCCATGGCAGGTGGCCAAATACTCACACAATGCTTATTACTTGTTAACTTTTTATCGAGAATGTCTTGGTTGTGATTTTGGTTTAAAAAGTTCATGTTCAACAATTAATAATTAATAATTAATAATTAACAATTACCTCTTCTTGAAAAGAAGAGAATCGACCAAGAGAAAGTAAACTTCAGCATTTTATTGCCTCTTGCTTTCCTAGTTTATGCTGCGCAAACAGCGGTCAGTACAACTGATAACTGAAATTACTATAGCAATTCCCATAATGGTGAGCTACAAAATTTTAGGCTTGAGGGAATAGGGAACAGGGAACAGGGAACAGAGAATAAAAAGACAAAAAGATAACTGTACCTCACGACCTTGGGAAACGCTATACAACCTCTTGATACAAGTATTTATACTGTTTAGTTTTTTTTGATTTGTGAATTTTATAATAGACATCTCCAATAATAAAAAATCAAATCAATTATCGCACAGAAATTATCAATTCTTTTCCCTCCTGGGAGAGGTTAGGGTTGGGTTCCCTACTGCCTACTGCCTACTCTCTCTTTTCTTATAAAGAACTAACACAACGGCAATAAAAATAATATTAAATTTTATTTCTTCCCCACTCCCCTACTCCCCCACTCCCCTACTCAAGAGACAGAAAGTTTTTGAGAAATGAATGATCTTAGCTAGGTTGCTGGAAGAAGATATTAATGATATAAACGTCTTAAATTATTATGTACTGAAAGTAAAGTACACCAATTTAAATAAATCTACTGATAAGATAAGGACGAAATCAAGTGATAAGTAAATTTTTATTATCTTTAATCTCAATATTTATTTTAGGGCTTCCTTTAACATGGGCAAAATCTGCAATTGGCATAACACAAATAAATTCTACAAAAGTTAAACCTCAAGATGAATCTTTTTCCTATTTACTATCACCACCAACATTACAAAATTTGAACAACTCCCAGTTTGCTTCTTCAACAGTTAGAAAAAAAACCTTACAATTAGCACAAGCATCAGATGAATATGACGACCTTTCAGAACTAGACCAAGTAACCTCCGTATCCCAACTCTCAGATATTCAACCCACTGATTGGGCATTTCAAGCATTACAATCATTAGTAGAACGTTATGGCTGTATTGTAGGATATCCAGACAGCACTTACAAAGGCAACCGAGCTATGACCCGATACGAATTTGCTGCTGGGTTAAATGCCTGTTTAGATAGAATGACAGAATTAATTGGCCAGTCTACTGTAGACTTAGCAAGTCGCGAGGATATGGCTACCGTTCAACGTTTAGTCGAAGAATTTGCCCCAGAGTTAGCTACCCTTCGTGGTCGAATAGATGTACTTGAAGCTCGCACCGCAGAATTAGAAGCAAATAGGTTTAATGGCACTACGACAATATTTGGTGGAGAAGTAATATTTGGCTTAACCAATGGTTTCGGTGGCGAGGACGTAGTCAATGCTTTTGGCAGGAGTGGAGACGGAGACAAAAACACAATTTTTAATTATCTAGTACGACTGCAAACAGCTACAACCTTTACAGGTAAAGACCGCTTACGAATAGAATTGGGTGCTGCAAATTTCAGTAGTACTGGTTTTGCAGGTAGCCAGTCATTTAATACAGACATGGCAATCTTATCTTATCAAACAAATACAGATGATGAGTTTCAGATATTTAAGTTGGAATATCGTTTTCCTGCTTTTGGCGATCGCGTGGTCTTCACTTTCCGTCCAGTCAACTTCAGCTTAAATAGTGTCCTCACAGCTAACTCCCCTTATTTTGATGCAGGTCGTGGATCTATTTCCCGGTTTACTGACTCTAGTCCCATATTTAAGATAGGTAGATTAGATTCTGGTTTGGGTTTTGACTGGTTAGTTACTGACAAAGTACGTTTGCAAGTTGCCTACGGTACGCGGGATAGCGAAAACCCTGGCAACGCTCCTACAGGCCAAGGTGGTATTACTGATGCTGGTCACAGTGCTGTGGGAGTCCAATTTTTAACTGTTCCATTTGATAATGTATTGACTGGTGTAACTTATATTAATGCTTATTCAGAAGATGGTTATTTGGATACCTTTACTGGTAGTTTAAATGCTGATACTTCTGGAGGATTAGGTCTACCTGCTAATATTAATGCTGTTGGTGGTACAGTACAATGGCGAGTTTGGGAGAAAATAACTCTGGGTGCTTGGGGAGGATGGGTATTTACAAATTATATAAATTCTGATGCTCATGCTACTTCTAATACTTATTTATTTTCTGTCGGTATGTCTGACCCTTTTGGTCGTCAAGGAGATTTATTTGCAGTTTTATTTGGTAAACCGTTAAAATTAGTTGATGGAGATAATGGCATTGAAGAAGATGAGGATACTTCTTATCATATTGAAACTTTTTATCGGTATAAAGTGAATGATTTTATCACAATTACTCCCGGAGTTTTTGTAGTGACTAATCCAGAACATAATAAAGATAATGAAACAATTGTGATAGGAGTTTTACGGACAACTTTTCGCTTTTGACCTTGAAGAAGGAAGAATTCAATAATGAATAATTAATAATTAGGGCTTGCTGATTAAACCTAAACGTCTTTACTGATATTAGTTTTAGCCTTTTTGAGTAGTGAAAAAGTACCTGGTTTTCAGCTGCTCATGCTCAAAAATTTACCATTTTAGGTGCATAGTTGGGCAAAAAAAAATTACTTTCCTGCTACTCTACTCCCCTATTCCCCCGCTCCCCTACTCCTTAAAAAAGACTTTTTCAGTAAGCCTTAATTACCTCTCCTTGAAAAGAAGAGGGTTGACTAAAAGGAAGAAAAAATGGATGGGGACTCAAACCTCAACTAAATTGTCAACACTGCTCATAAGGTGTGGGTTATTAAACCCAAATGAAAAAGATAAAAAAATTTAGAACAATTATAGCATTTCTCAGTAAGTGTGAGGTACACTACAGGAGATCCCCCCTAATCCTCTTTGACAAGAAGGGAAAGCATAAATACCGATTTAAAAGAGGATTTAGGG
>NZ_CEZPJD010000455.1:0-6270 GCF_983059655.1 Okeania sp. | reverse complement strand
CATAAGGGTTAACGAAGTCAGAAGTCAGAAGTCAGAAATTATTTTTGTAACTAGGACATATCAAAAGCTTAAAACTCAGACAACGCCAGATTTTTCCTTCTTCCTTCTTCCATACACCAAATTAAGGGCCTAAGTTTATTCATTAATTGATAATTGATAATTACCTCTGGTTAAAACCGCTACGGAATTGAATATAAGGAAATATTATTTCTTCTCTTGGTTGATTGGATATGGCGTTAGCGGAGCGGCTCTGATAAGAGCAGGGGACCTCGCCATCCCTCAACCGCTTTTTTCCCCTTAGAGCTGATTTATAAAGTAAATATTAATGAAGATAAATACCTTACAGTGTAAGGGTTTGAGTCTATCTAAACCCCAGGGCATAGTTTTCGGCAAACCCCTGTTAGAAAAGGGTTTCAGCTCAGTTTACAAATCAGCTCTAAAAAGGGGAGGCTTTAAACCAGAATTATTTAATTATTAATTATTAATTATTAATTATTAATTATTCGGTAACTTTATCGTAAATATCTCAAAAACCAGGCTTATCTTCTGAGAAAATCAAGAATATAAGTAAAACAAAAAAAATACTATGCCAGAGAATGTAAGAAGCCAATTAATAACAAAAGGAGTACAACGTGCTCCTAACCGAGCTATGCTCAGAGCTGTAGGTTTTGAAGATTCAGACTTTACTAAACCAATTATCGGAGTCGCTAACGCTTATAGCACTATTACCCCCTGCAATATGGGCATCAATGATTTGGCCATGCGGGCCATGGCAGGAGCCAAACAAGCAGGGGCAATGCCACAGATATTTGGCACAATTACAATTAGCGATGGTATTTCTATGGGAACTGAGGGGATGAAATATTCTCTCGTTTCTAGGGATGTCATTGCCGACTCCATCGAAACAGTTTGTAATGGCCAGGCCATGGACGGAGTTTTAGCTATTGGCGGTTGTGATAAAAATATGCCAGGGGCAATGATAGCGATCGCTCGAATGAATATTCCGGCGATATTTGTCTATGGTGGTACTATCAAACCAGGTAACTATAATGGCGAAGACTTAACTGTAGTTAGTGCTTTTGAAGCAGTAGGAAAATACAGTGCCGGAAAAATTGATGAAACAGAGCTGAAAGAAATTGAACGTAGAGCTTGTCCAGGTGCTGGATCTTGTGGAGGAATGTTTACGGCAAATACTATGTCTTCAGCTTTTGAAGCAATGGGTATGAGTCTGATGTATTCATCAACTATGGCGGCGGAAGATGCAGAAAAAGCTGATAGTACTGAGGAGTCAGCCAAAGTTCTAGTAGAGGCTATCCGCAAACAAATTCTACCTCGTCAAATAATTACCCGCAAGGCGATAGAAAACGCAATTTCAGTAATTACTGCAGTTGGAGGTTCCACTAATGCAGTTCTACATCTATTAGCCATTGCTCATGCTGCTAATGTAGAATTATCCATTGATGATTTTGAAACTATTAGAGCAAGAGTACCTGTATTGTGCGATCTGAAGCCAAGCGGTAGATACGTTACAACAAATTTACATCAAGCAGGTGGCATCCCTCTAGTAATGAAAATGCTCCTCGAACATGACTTACTTCACCCAGATGCTCTAACTATTACAGGTAAAACTATTGGAGAACAGTTAGCAGACGTACCTTCGGAACCACCCTCCAATCAAGATGTAATTCGTCCTTGGGATAACCCGATGTATACTCAAGGACATTTAGCTATTTTAAAAGGAAATCTGGCAACTGAGGGAGCTGTTGCTAAAATTACAGGAGTCAAGAACCCAGAAATAACAGGTCCAGCAAAAGTATTTGAGTCAGAAGAAGCTTGCTTAGAGGCAATATTAGCAGGAAAAATTCAAGCAGGAGATATTATTGTCGTCCGTTATGAAGGACCGAAAGGTGGGCCAGGAATGCGAGAAATGTTGGCACCAACTTCGGCTATTATTGGTGCTGGTTTAGGAGATAAAGTAGGATTGATTACTGATGGTAGGTTTTCTGGTGGTACTTACGGTATGGTAGTTGGTCATGTAGCTCCAGAAGCAGCAGTAGGTGGCGCGATCGCTCTGATAAAGGAAGGAGATATGATTACTATTGATGCTCACCAGCGTTTGTTACAGTTAAATATTTCTGATGAGGAACTACAACAGCGTCGTCAAACATGGCAACCTCCAGCACCCCGGTATACCAGAGGTGTATTAGCAAAATATGCGAAGTTAGTATCTTCTAGTAGTTTTGGCGCAGTAACTGATGCTGGATTAGATTAGAAGTGTGGTACAATCAATATCAATTTGCGAGATTTTCCAGTAAAATTAGATTTAGATAAAAGATATTGTAGACATCCTGAATTACAGTTTCTGTGTTGTAGGTTAGGATGTCATATCAAATCCGGTAGCATTGGTGTTATTCAGTGTTCAAAGATAAAAGCCTATATTGTAGGGGCGAATGGCCATTCGCCCCTATAAGTTATATAACAATCGAGCTATCTATAATTAGGGTTTGCTGATTAAATATCAAAGTCGTTTATAGATAAAGGTTTGAGCATTTTTAGAACCTGAAAAAGTACCTGATTTTCGCCTTATAAAGCTCAGAAAGTGGGTATTTTGGCGTATAGTTGGGCAGAGTAGGCAAGGGATAATTTTTCTGAGTACTTCCTCTATAACTCCCTCTAGCTCTTGATTCTTAGCTACTGCCTATTCCCTACTCCCTACTCCCTGCCGAGCGCAAAAAGACTAGTGAAGCGCAAACCCTAATTACTCTGAAGCCAAAGGATTTGATGTCAATTAATTCTCAAGCAAATTGCCGAAAAATTGGGTTAGTACATTCGCCAACTCCCTGTTCCCAGATTAGCTGTTTCCTCCAGTTATGAATTATCCACGACCTCCTCGTAACTCTCAAACTCTCTTGGGCAATATTACCCAGATGGTTACTATTCATGCCGTCAACCTTTCCCGACTAGCACTAAGACCTAATGCTAAAGTACCCGAACTCTGGATACAGGAAGCAAAAGCTACTCCAACTAAAAAACGTCTTTTAGGCGATCGCTATTTACTAGGTCGTTCTTCCCAAGCTTGTGATATTGTTATTCGTAATCCCCTGATTAGTAAAATTCATTTATCTATCTCCAAAAATACTCATAAATCTAACGTTTCTTATGTAGTTAAAGATGAGAATTCTGCTAATGGTCTCTACAATGGGCAAAAAAAGATTTCTAGTCTTAGCTTACGTCACGGCGATGTTCTAACTTTAGGACCACCTGAATTAGCTGATACTGTTAAAATTCGATATGTAGACCCTCCTGCCTGGTATTTTCAAGCATTTCGTTATGCTGTCTTCGGCATTTCTGGATTAACCGCTTTAATCAGTTTACTTATTTTGTTGGAATGGACAAAATTTCAGGTAGACCCTTTACCGAATCCAATTACTGGCCCAGTAGTTATCTATGCTCGTGATGGACAAACTCCTCTACGTCCAGCTTACAGAAATGCTCATTATGAATTAGGGCGCATCTCTAAATTCTCTCAATATTTACCTGATGCAGTTATTGCTTCTGAAGATAGTCGCTTTTATTGGCATTTCGGCGTAGACCCCATCGGAATTACTAGAGCAGTATTGACAAATTTGAGGGCAGATGGTATAAGCCAGGGAGGAAGTACAGTAACTCAACAATTAGCAAGAAGCGTCTTTCGTGACTATGTAGGTACAGAAGATTCTGTGGGTAGGAAACTACGGGAGGCAATAGTATCTTTCAAAATAGAAGCTTTTTATAATAAAAACGAAATATTATTAAATTATCTGAATAAAGTTTATTTAGGGTTAGATTTATACGGATTTGAAGATGCCTCTAGATTTTATTTTGGCAAAAGCGCTCAAGATTTAACCTTATCAGAAGCAGCAACATTAGTAGGAATTTTACCAGCACCCAATACTTTTAATCCCGTAGAAAATTATCAAATAGCTATAGAAAAAAGAGATGGAGTAATTTATCGCATGCTCACTTTGGGCATGATTAACCAACAAGAAGCAGATAGAGCAAGGCGATCGCGGGTAGAAATTAATCCTAAAGCTATAGAAATTCTCCAGAGTACAATAGCACCTTATTATTATAGTTATGTATTTAGTGAACTGGAAGAATTGTTAGGAGAAGAATTAGCTAGAGAAGGAAATTTTGTTGTTCAAACAGCTTTAAATCCTGAAATTCAAACCTTAGCAGAAACAAGTTTAAAAGAAGCAATTAACAATGCCGGTTCTTATGCTAATTTTTCCCAAGGTGCTATAGTCACAATAGACTCTAAAAATGGAGAAGTCATCGCCTTGACTGGAGGTGCAGATTATCAACAGAGTCAGTTTAACCGGGCAACTCAAGCACAACGTCAACCAGGATCTACTTTTAAAATCTTTGCCTACGCTGCTGCTTTGGAAAGAGGGATACCACCAACAAAAATATATTCTTGTAGCTCCATGAGATGGATGGGGCAAACCTACGGAGGTTGTCAACGCAGTGGCGGCAATACAAATATGTACACTGGAATAGCACTCTCTGAAAACGTGGTAGCTTTGCGAGTTGCCCAACAAGTGGGTTTAGGTAATGTAGTCAGGATGGCAAAGCGTTTAGGGGTTAAATCTAAGTTAGATGCTGTACCAGGATTAATATTGGGTCAAAATGAAGTTAACGTCTTAGAAATAACTGGCGCTTATGGAACGATCGCTAACCGTGGAGTAGGAAACCGCCCTCATACCATTAGAAAGATTATTGATAGTAGTGACTGTAGCGATCGCGATAATATCTACACTTGTCGTTGTATTTATTCCTATAATTCAGATCCAAAATGTGAAAACCCTCAAGGAGATATTCAAGCTAACCGCCAGATTTTACAACCACAAATAGCAGATACCATGACTCAAATGCTCCAAGGAGTAGTGCAATATGGTACTGGTCGTGGAGCTTATGTAGGATTAGATGAAGCAGGTAAAACGGGTACAACTAATCGAGGAGTAGATTTATGGTTTGTTGGTTATATTCCTAACAAAAGTATGGTGACAGGAATTTGGTTAGGAAATGATAATAATTCTCCTACTTATAGTAGTAGTGGACAAGCAGCTCAGTTATGGGGAAATTATATGAAAAAAGTTGTGGGTGAGTAATAATATCAAACCCATAAGGAATCAACTTTAAACTATCGAAAGTCACCATAACCCCATGGCTTTATCAGTTATCAGTTATCAGTCTATTAGTGGGCTAAGATAGCTAAAACTGTACAGAGCTATTTTTTCCTATTACAGATAATTTATATAATTATGTCTATAAGTTCAGTTATTGACCCAAATCAGTCTTATACCTTTGCTGATTATTTTAAATTAAACTCCGAACCAGACGATATTCTATCGTATTTTGGCTATGGGTATGAGTCGCGATCGCTTACTTTACCCCAAACTCATCGCCAACTTGAAGGATTAGACATTTTAAAACAACGCTTGGAAGAAATTTTACCTTGTGTCAGTTTAACTAGCGAAATGGCTAGACGGGAGTTTCTCATCGCTCCGGTTTTGATGGAACTAATTCACTACACCCAAGCTAAAATTAAGGTGAGTTATTCTTTAAAAGTTAGCGAACAGTTGAAAGGAGAATTAGATTATTTTCTCCAAACCCAAACTCAATTTTTAGTTATTGAAGCTAAAAATGCTGACTTACAAAGAGGTTTCACACAACTTGCAGTAGAATTGATCGCTGTCAAGCAAGCAGAATTTACTAGCAATTCTCTGTTATACGGTGCAGTATCAATGGGTAATATTTGGCAATTTGCTGTTCTTGATACTCAAACAAAGCAAATAATACAAGATATAAATTTGTATCGAGTTCCCACAGACTTGTTAGAGTTACTTCAGGTTATTATAGGAATTTTAGAAGCATGAAAAAGGAATATCTGAAATGGGAGCAAAATGCTCCCACTACCATTTGTAGCTGTCTTCCCTTGCCATGCGACTTTTGCTAGACTCCAAATTATCGTTTGGGGTATCTGCGGATGTCACCCAAAAGATCCCTTGAATGGTTTGAGATTCAGAAAGAGGCAGGAACTCGTGGGGTCATATCATTTTCGGTTGAATAGTTACACTTTAGAGGAAGGAAGGCAGAAGGAAGAAGGCAGAGGGCAGAAGGGAAAGAAAAGTTAGAAGGGAAAAAGGTTTTTTATCACTAATTATCCGGACATGATATTATAGCGCTTTTCACATGGATAGACTACAGTTAGTATGGGCAACCCAAAAG
>NZ_CEZPJD010000454.1:0-6278 GCF_983059655.1 Okeania sp. | reverse complement strand
AATGTTGAGCAACTAAACTAGAAAATTCTAATTCATTAGGTAATTCTGCACCAAAATGTATTGAATAAGTATGTACTGGATAATGATGATTTTTTGCTGCTAATGCCACAATACAACTCGAATCTAAACCACCCGATAAATAAGCTCCCACTGGTTGATTATTTGGTAAATATTCAGGAATAATTTTATCTAGAAGAGAACGTAATTTTTGACCATGATATTCTAAAGGTTTATCGGCATTTTTTACTTGTACTTGTGGTTGCCAATAAAATATTGGTGATGGAATTTTTAAATCATTAGTAAAATGGATAAAACTTCCCGGTCTTAATTCTTTTACTTCCTGCCAAAGAGTACGTTCCCCAGGCACAAAAGCACAACAAAGATAATCCCGTAAAGCTATTAAATCTAATTCATCAGAATGGTAAGAAGAAAGAATTTTTAATCTAGGAGAAATCCAAATAGTTGAGTCAGTAGTAGTGTAATATAAAGTCCGTCCACCCACGCGATCGCGTCCAATCCATAATTCTTTTTCTTCTCTATCCCAAACAGCTAAAGCAAAAATTCCTTCTAACAACAAAAAAGTTTTTACCCCATAACTTTGCCATAATTCAGCAACTATTTGAATAGCAGTAAGAGAGGTAGAAATATCTAAAAAATTTTGTAATTGTGACAGATTAGTTAAATAAAAATCGCCCACAACAACAAACCTTTCATTAGAGCTAAAAGTAGGTTGAGCTTGATGAATCAAAAAATGGCGATCGCTCCAAGAAATATCTACCTTTATCTGGTCTATTTTTCCCTAAGCAAGATGCCAATTAGGAGTAATTAAATTTTTGTTTATAGGAACGGATGATTGTCTATTTAATGATAAAAAAGAAAACTTCATATCTATTAATTTAGATGATAATTATTGGATAGGTTATGCATAGTAATGTTCAACAATGAATAATGAATAATGAATAATGAATAATTACCTCTCCTTGAAAGAAGAGGATTGACAAAGAGATGAAAATTTTTCTTTATTATCCCTTTAAAAGGGGAGGCTTTAAACCACAAATTTTCGGTAAGATAATTTAAGGACAGAATCAAAAGTTATTCATGATGCCCATCAATTTAATAAATTTTTAGTGATGAAAAAATTATCTCCCATCATCAAAACCCTAATAGTTACCGAATAATTAATAATTATTAATTAAATAATTCTGGTTAAAAGCCTCCCCTTTCAAGGGGAAAAAAGCGGTCAAGGGATGGATGGGTTTCCTAACCATATCCAAAATTTTCTTATCCTCAAAAAATAGGTAAATTGTGTATAGGTTACGTTTCTGGTGATTTTTATGGTCATGCTGTCGGACGATTAATTTCTGGAGTATTTGAACAGCATAACCGAGACAAAATTTAAGTCTTTGCCTACCATTTATTAAATACCAATGATCGAGTAACAGAAACTATCAAAAATGGTTGCGATGAATTTCGGTATCTCGACGAAATATCTGCCGAAAATGCTGCCCGCCAAATTAACAGGGATAGGATTGATATTTTAATAGATTTGGCAGGTTATACAGCTTACAGTAAAACCGAAATAATGGAAAATTTACGCCAGAGTGCCAAGAATAGAGGAGTAAAACCCGAAAGACTGATTTTTGCCCAAAAAATCTCACACCCGGAATATCTAGCTCGGTTATCTTTGGCCAACTTAGCTTTAGATACCCTGATTTATAATGATGGTTGTACCACTGTTTGTGCTTTATATGCAGGTTTGCCAGTGTTGACAAAACCAGTTTCTACTAATGCAGCTCGGACGGGGGTAAGTATTTGTACGAGTGCTGGGATAGAGGAAATTATTTGTCATAGTCTAGAGGAATACGAACAGAAAGCCATATTTATGGGAACTAATCCAGAAGAGTTACTACCGTTGCGAGAGAAATTAAAACTCCGAAATAGTCCTTTGTTTAATTTATCTGATTTTGTGGCTATTTTGGAAGTGGCATTAGAAGAAATTTGGAATTATTATAGCAATTTCTCAAAATAATGCTATAATTCCGATGCGACTTCAGTTATTAAGTAATAATAATAATTCAGTAATTTTTGTAAGGATTATCGGCATTAATCCAAAATATCTTATGCCTTTAAATCCTACTTCCTACTCCCTACTCCCAATGAGATGTCGCAAAATTTTTGAGAAATAGTATTAGATGGCGACCGTATTAGTCATATTCGTAGCGAGTTATTTTTCCTAGAGCATCGTTCAAAAATCAATAATTAATAATTAATAATTAACAATTATCTTTCCTTAAAAAAAGGATTGACTCAAAGGAAAATTTTTCTTTTTATCTCCTTAAAAGTAGTATTTTCTTGCACTTTTTCCTATCTTCTATGTCCCCAAAACCACTAATTTTGTAAGTTTGTAGCGCTTGCTTTTTGGGAATTGCTATAATCTAAAATAAAGTAAAGTATAAATGTGGTACAACTGACGGGGTAAATATTTTGTGCTTGTTCACTACCCTAATTCCCATCTTCCCTACTCCCTAAAAATCAATATATGTACCTCATAACTTCGGAAACTGCTGTATGTAAATAAAATCGAGTCTAATAGACATCTCCGACAATAAAAAATAAAATCAATTATCGCACAGAAATTATCAATTCTTTTCCTCTACTGCCTACAGCAAAGCTGCCTACTGCCTCTTTTCCGGAGATGTCTAATAGAAATCTCCAAAAATTCAAAATAAAATCAATTATTATCCATAAATTATCAATATTTCTCCCTGTTCCCTGTTCCCTATTCCCTATATTTAAAGACTATGGCATCTAGAAATCAAGATTTATCGAGCGAGAATACTAGAAAAAATTCCTTGCGCAACGTTTTTATTGTGCCTTTTGTTTTACAGATATTAACAACATTTGCATTAATTGGTTATCTCTCTTTTAGAAATGGAGAAAAAGCAGTTAATCGATTAGCAAGTCAATGGGAACATGAAGTTACAAATCGTGTTGAAGACCACCTAAATCATTACCTAGAATACCCTCACATTATTGTTCAAAGTAATCTCAATGCTATTCAACTCGAACAACTAAATACTAGAAATATTGATACCTTAGCCTTTCATTTTATTAAACAAATTCAATTGTATAAATTTGTTTCTGCTATCTATTTTGCAGGTGATTATGAAAATGGAGAATATGCTCAAGGCAGACGAAATATAGATGGTACTCTAAATATAAAAGTATATGAAGATTTTCCCAATCGTGTCGATTATCTCGTAAATAAAGAAGGTCAACGTATTAAAAAGCTGCAAAATAGAGATTTTTATCCTCAAACAAGACCTTGGTATCAAGGTGCAATCAAGGCAAAGAAACCAACTTGGACTGAAATTTATAACTTTGTTGGCCCGGGTGAACTAGGCATTACATTTTCTGCACCTGTTTTAGACAAAACTGGGCAATTCAGGGGAGTAATTGCTGTAGATTTGATTCTGAGTGATATTAGTGATTTTCTCAGAAAACTAGAAGTTCCCCTTAAGAGTCAAGTTTTTCTGTTAGAAACATCTGGAGATTTGATTGCTAGTTCCACATCAGAAAATCCCTATTTTTTATCAGAAGAAAATCAAATGCCGCAAAGAATAAAAGCAGTAGCTAGTCAAAATCAATTAACTCAAGCAGCTGCCAAATATTTGATGCGAAAAATAGACAACTTTTCTGAAATAAAAACAACTCAAGAATTTAAATTTAAAGTTAATGGCCAAGCTCATTTTCTCCATATTGCTCCACTAGAACTTCAGCAAGGTTTAGACTGGATACTTGTAATAACTGTCCCGACTTCTGATGTGATGGGAGAGATTTATGCTAATACACGCACCACAATATTACTTTGTATTGGAGCTTTAACTGTAGCAATTGTAGTAGTAATTATGACAGTACGTTTGGTTACTGCACCTATTGTCAAACTTAATTCTGCTGCCAAAAAAATTACTAAAGGTAAATGGGACACTCAACTCAATATTTACCGTAACGATGAAGTGGGAGAGCTGACTCACTCTTTCAATTGTATGGCAAACCAACTGAAAAATTCCTTTAAATCTCTAGAAGCAAACAACCAACAACTCAAGCAACTAGATCGCCTCAAAGACGAATTTTTAGCCAACACTTCTCACGAACTACGAACCCCCCTCAATGGTATTATCGGTATTGGTGAATTTCTTTTAGAAAGCAATACAGAAAAATTGAATTCAGTCACCACTGGCAACTTAACGATGATAGTTTCTAGCGCTCGTCGTCTCTCCAACCTTGTCAACGACATTCTCGACTTTTCTAAAATCAAACATCACACACTAGCATTAGACTTTAAACCTGTTGATGTTTATGGAGTGGTAGAAGCAGTAGTCATCTTAAATCTTTTACTCAGCAAAAAGAAAAATCTCAAACTAATAAATGCTTTTCCTAAAGATTTACCCCCCGTCTATGCTGATGAAAACCGTCTACAACAAATTCTATATAACTTAATCGGTAATGCTATTAAATTTACTGAGTCTGGTGAAGTCAAAGTCTCAGCAGAATTAGTTGACAACCATAAGACAAACTTTGATCGACAACCCTGCACCCAAGACCGAGATATAGATCTATCTAAGCAACTGATAATTGTCGTTTCCGATACTGGTATCGGTATTCCCACTGATAAACTAGAGCGCATCTTTGAATCATTTGAGCAAGGAGAAGGTTCCACAGTTAGAAAATATGGAGGTACAGGTTTAGGGTTAGCAGTCACGAAACAATTAGTTGAACTCCATAGTGGCCGGATATGGGTTGAATCTGAAGTCGGTGTCGGTTCTCATTTTTGCTTTACCCTGCCCATTTCTCAAAAACCTGTAACCGATCCCCCTTCTCTTCCTACTTCTCACATCAACAGTATTCATTCGATCGAGCAACTAGAAATACCCGTAGAAACTGAACACAACGAATGTTATTTAGCTGATGGTGATTTCCACATTTTAATTGTTGATGATGAACCAATAAATATTCAAGTTCTCAAAAATCACTTAACAGCAAATAACTACAAAGTTACCCAAGCATTAAACGGAAAAAATGCTTTAGCTGCTTTAGATAAGGAAGAAAATATAGACTTAATTTTGCTAGATGTAATGATGCCTAACATGTCTGGTTATGAAGTTTGCGCTAAAATTAGGGAAAAATATCCTGCCCAAACTTTGCCAATTTTAATGTTAACAGCTAAAAATCAAGTGGCTGATTTAGTTATGGGTTTCCAATTTGGTGCTAATGATTATTTGACTAAACCTTTTGCCAAAGATGAATTATTAACTAGACTTAAAACTCATCTGCAATTATCAAAAATTACTAATGCTTACGGACGTTTTGTCCCCCACGAATATGTAAAATTACTCTCTAAAGAAAATATTATTGATGTTAATTTAGGCGATCGAGTTTGTAAGCAAATGGCAATTTTCTTTTCTGACATTCGTTCTTTTACTACTCTATCTGAGAAGATGACAGCTCAAGAAACTTTTGCTTTTGTTAATGGTTATTTACAACAAGTCGCTCCAGAAATTCGCGGTCGCAATGGTTTGATTATTAAGTTTATGGGAGATGGCATTATGGCAGTATTTCCTAATGGTGTTGATGATGCTATACAGTCATCTATTTCTCAGCTTCATAAATTACACAAATATAATCAAACTCTACAAGCTAAAGGTTTATTTCCCATTAAAATTGGTGTAGGTATTCATTGGGGCCACATGATGGTGGGTATAGTAGGAGAGAAAACTCGAATGTCGGGAGATGCAATTTCTGATAATGTTAATTTGACAGCTCGTTTGGAAGGTTTAACTAAGTATTATGGGGTTTCTTTGTTAATTTCTGAATCAGCTTTTCAGGGTTTAAAAAATCCAGAAAAATATCAAATTAGGTTTTTAGACCGGGCGTCGGTTAAGGGTAGAGATGAACCAATTAATGTTTATGAAGTGATGGATGCTGAAATTGATGAAGTGCGAGAATTAAAGTTAAAAACTCAGGCAGATTTTGAAAGTGCTACAAAATATTTTTGCTCTGGAGATTTCGTTTCAGCTAAACTTTATTTTGACAAAGTATTAGTAGTAAATTCTTCAGACCAAACAGCTAAACTTTATTTAGATAGAATTGATAAATTAATATCCACTGGTATTCCAGAAAACTGGAATGGAGTTTGGGCATTTACTCAGAAGTAAGGAGTAGGGGAGTGGGGGAGTAGGGGAGTGAGGGAGTAGGGGAGTGGGGGAGTGGGGGAGTGG
>NZ_CEZPJD010000453.1:1517-6287 GCF_983059655.1 Okeania sp. | reverse complement strand
AAATCAATCCATCAGAACATCACAAAACAACCAAAACAAGACCGGGATAATATTATCGATGTTGAGGGTAAATCTACTAATAATCAAGTAGAAGAGCAAGGTATAGAAAAACCATTACTTGTTCCACAGAAATTATCTGAATTATCAGACGACCACCAACAATACGATGCAGAATTAGAGGCTTTTGAGGCTTTACAAAATATTTTATTTGGATCGCAACTAGCCGGGTTAATTAGAAAACTAAATACTAGCCAGGTAGTCAAAAGTTTTAATACTAATAATACAAACCAAGATGAATTAAATAATGTACTAACTCCTTTATTTTCAGAAAATTTACTTTTAGGTCAAACAGAAGGAGAAGTTATAGAGACAATTGCCCCAGTTATTGAGCAAGCTATACAAAAAAGATTTAGACAAGATCGACAGGCAATAACTTCATCATTAGCTCCATTATTAGCACCTTCAATAGAAGCACAAATCAAACAAGAACCTCAAATAATAGCAGATGCAATAGCGCCAATCATAGACATTATTATCACCAAAAAAACAGAACAAGATAAACAGGCAATAACTTCATCATTAGCTCCATTATTAGCACCTTCAATAGAAGCACAAATCAAACAAGAACCTCAAATAATAGCAGATGCAATAGCGCCAATCATAGACATTATTATTACTAAAAAAACAGAACAAGACAAACAGTCAATTAGTGAAGTATTAGCACCATTATTACCAGTAGCAATTTCTGCTGCAATACAGAATTATCCCCAAGAAATTGCCAAAGCTTTAGGACCAGAAATGGGAGCAGCAATTAGAGAACAAATTAGAATAGACCGGCGACAAATTTCTCAAGCATTAGCACCGGAAATGGGTAGAGCAATTAAAGATCAAATTACCTTAGAGCAAAATTCTATAGTAGATGCTTTATATCCTGTCATTGGCAGTACCATTTCTAAATACATGACAGAAGAAATTCGAGAAATTAACGACAGAATTTCAGAGACTTTTAGCTTCAAAGGAATAAGACGTAAAATTCAAGCAAGTTTCCAAGGAGTTTCAGATGCAGAATTAATCATCTCAGAAGTAAGGATTTTTACTGTCCAAGCAGTGTTTCTCATTCACAAAGAATCTGGCTTAGTAATTTCTGAAGCTCAACGTTCTGGACGAGATAGATTAGAATCAGAAATGTTAGCAGGAATGTTAACAGCTATTCGGAGTTTTGTGAATGATTGTATTGCTCAGTCTGGAGATATTTCTGAGCTAAATGAAATTGAATATGGAGATTCAAAAATAATCTTAGAAGTTGCGGGATATTGTTATTTAGCCGTAGTAATAAAAGGGCAAACAAACAAGTCATTTGTCAAAGAATTACGTCAAGTTCTGAGTAATATTATTATTGATTATGGTAAATATATTAAAAATTTTGAAGGAGACCCTGATACTATTCCTCCCTCAATTCAGTTGTTATTAAAGTCGTTAATTGAAACAGAAGAGGTACAAGAAAATCAGAAATTACAAGTTTCTAAAACTCCCACCGCTTTGTTAATGGTTTGTGGATTAATTTTTGGTTTAATATTAATACCTTGGGGTATCTATCAATATTACAGTAGACTTTATCGTGGTATTGAAGCAAGAACTAGGGAAGCTTGGTCTAATATTCCTGAATTGGCTATTTATAGAATAGATGCAAAAGTAGAGCAAGGTTCCTTAATTCTATATGGAAAACTGCCAAATAAAAATCTACGAAATAGAGCAGCAAAGATAGCTAAAAAAGAAGCTAGATTCTACGATTTAGAAGTAAATAATCAAATAATAACTGCTAGAAGACCACACGATGCTTCAGAAATAAGTGATGAGGTAGGTAGAATTACAAGAGTATTAAATCAAATGGAAGGTGTGTCCATTAGCACTGAATATGGAAAAGATGGAAAAGGTAGAGTGACAGTCAAAGGAACAGTAATGGATATGGCTGATTCTCAGATAATTATTCGTAAAATAGAGCAAGTTCCTGGAGTAGAATCTGTAATCAGTACAACTAAACTCAGCCCACTGAAACTGAAAACTCGCATCTACTTTGATATAGGTTCAGCCCAACTTCAGCCTGTATATATAGATACAATGGCCCAGATAAAAGAATTTCTTACCCAATATCCTCAAAAACATCTTAGGATAGTAGGTCATACAGATCGTACTGGCAATCCCGATATCAACGAACAATTGGCCGTTGAACGATCTTATACAGTCAGGGATGCTTTGGTGAAACAGGGAGTGGATGCCAGACGATTAGAAATAATTGGACAAACAAACTCTCCTCAAGATGTGGAGTACAATCAACCACTATTATTAAGTAGGTGCGTAACATTTGAGTTGTTTGAACCAAATGAAAAAGACAACTAGCTGAAAATATGATATCGAAAAAAATTTGTCTTGTTGGTGATTTTGGTGTGGGAAAAACTAGTCTTATTCGTAAGTTTGTCGATCGACAGTTTAGCGACCAATATCTTTCTACAGTAGGGGTAAAAATTTCTCGTAAAAAAGTTGATTTACCCAAAACAGATGTAGAAAAAAATGATTTTTTGCAGCTATTAATTTGGGATCTAGAAGGTCATACTAAATTTAAGGCGATCGCTCCTAGTTATTTACAAGGAGCTAGTGGTGCAATAGTTGTAGCAGATGTAACTCGTCAAGAAACTATCGAAAACCTTTCCGAAAGATTAGATTTATTTTTATCAGTAAATCCTAAAAGTGTAGCAATTTTGGCTTTGAATAAGTCTGATTTAGTTGATGCAGAAATAATCAATCAACTATTGTCAAAATTAGAGCATCAGGAAGATGAAAGAGTTATAGCGACATATTCTACATCGGCTAAAACTGGCGATAATGTAGATGATATATTCCATAAATTATCATATAGAATGCTAGAAAAAATAGGATGATTAACGAAGTCAGAAGTCAGAAGTTATTTCTGTAACGAGTATTTGAGCAAACCTCCAAAAATATTTCGCCTTAAAAGGCGGGGTTGCACGACCTAATTATTTTGATAAAATTATCTATGCCAAAATAAATAATGGAAATTACTGAGAAATTGTGGTCTGAAATCTCCTCTTTTAAAGGGAAAAATATTCTTAATGTCAAGCTTCCTTATTGCAGAGGTACTATTAGTGTAGTTCCTCCGGAGGAGACTAACTGATAACTGATAACTGATAACTGATAACTGAAATAACCCATGATTAACCGATTGAAAAAACTTTTAGCATCTCGTCAAATAGAGTATTTGATAATTAATTCAGAGTTAAAAATTTTAGAGGTATCTTATGGGTTAAACAGGTTTGCCGCTCCTCCAGAATTAGCAGTTTTAGGTGAAGATATTCGTAATAGCTTTCCAGAATTAGCAGGAGTTGAAGAACTTTTAGAGGAAGTGATGAATGGGCAGAGAGAAAGTTTTGAATATGAAGGAGTCGCTAGGTATTTAGAGAATAAATCTTCTTTGTATATCAATATATCTATAATTACAGATTTCAATGAAAATTTGCGAGAAAAAAATTTAGTTGTATTAGTCGAAGATGTAACGGAAAATATGGTAATGCAGCAGCAGTTAATTCAAAGTTCAAATGAATCTAATCTTTTATTAAGTTCTTTGGCTGCTTCTGAGGATTATATCAATAAAATTATTACTTCTATGGCGGATGCTTTATTAGTAACAACAAGTTCAGGGATAATTAAAACTGTTAACCGTGCAGCGGAAATTTTGTTTGATTATACAAAAGAAGAATTGGTAGGTCAAAAGATTTCTATGATTATTCCCAAAGAAGAATTACTACATAGAGCACGCCAAAAATATTTATTTTTAAAAGAACAAATTTCTCAAGATGTAGAATTAATTTGTCAGAATAAAACAGGAGATACAATTATTGTTGAACTTTCTTGTTCAGTGATTCAAACTAATGTAGAAGGAATATATAATTTTGTTTATATAGGTAGAGATATTACAGAGCGCAAAAAAGAGGAAGAAGAAATACGTCAAGCTTTGGAACAAGAAAGAGATCTAAGAGAGCTAAGAGGTCGCTTTTTTTCTATGGTGACTCACGAATTTGGTAATCCTCTAAATACAGTATTATTATCTACTCAATTACTAAGATCCTATGACTCTGAAATTACTGAAGCTGAAAAAGATCAATATTTAGTATATATTGAAGAGTCTACACAAGAAATGCTTGAATTGTTAAATGATGTCCGATTTATTGGTAAAGCAGATGCTGGAAAATTGAAATATAAACCAGCACCTGTTGATTTGATTAAAGTCTGTTCTCATATTACTGAATCTATCAAAGTTACTGCTAGTGATAAACATATAATAAATTTCACAGTTAACAAAAAATTCCAAGAGAAATCTCAACCTAAGTCCAACAAAAATGATGTAATCTTCTTCTTGATAGATGAGAAACTAATTCGCCATATCTTAAATAATTTATTATCAAATGCTATTAAGTATTCACCTGGAGGAGGAGAGGTTAATTTTCAGTTAACTTTAAACAATCGAAGAGCTATTTTTCTGATCGAGGATAAAGGAATAGGTATTCCAGTTGAAAATCAAAAAAAATTATTTGAATCTTTTTACAGAGCAAATAATGTGGGTAAAATAGTAGGGACAGGTTTAGGATTATCAATTGTTAAACAGTCTGTAGACCTTCATAGTGGAACAATCAATTTTGCCAGTGAAGTAGGCAAAGGGACTACTTTCAGAGTAGAAATTCCATTGCAAAGAGTATC
>NZ_CEZPJD010000453.1:0-1417 GCF_983059655.1 Okeania sp. | reverse complement strand
AGCTTAGTACCTTAATTATCTCAAATATTTTTCGAGTAATAAGCAATAAGAAATAAAGTGAGGAAATCTATAAATAAATTACAGATAGAAAGTATGATGGATACTGGTTTTTATCAAAATAAATTTCTCGTAGATTTTTTGTGGAATTCATTGGGCAATAATTGGTATTAGAGATTTGTTGTAGTGAAAAAAATTTCAGTAGTTCTCAAGATAAAAATTGTCTGGTTTTGATTACAGCGGTTTTCATTTCAGTAGACCACAGTAGGGACGCCCTCATGCAACGTCCCTACAGGGTTTTGGTTATGGCGATGTGATTCATCAAGAGCGAAAAGTGCTGTAAGTTGGTAAAAATGTGGTATGGCAAGAAACGAGTTGGTGTTTGACTGATATTGATGATGAACCTTAGACAAAGAAATGCTTTTCCTACTGTTCCCTGTTGCCTGTTCCCTGTTGCCTGTTCCCTGTTCCCTGCTATAGTTTTTTTAGAAAGAAAAATATACAGGAATAACTATGGCTTTAACCGCTTCTACAATGCTGACATTAGCAACTTCAGCTCCAGATTTTCAGTTGCCAGACGTAGTTTCTGAGCAAATCATTTCCCTATCAACATTTGAGGGAAAAAAAGCACTCTTAATCATGTTTATTTGTCGTCATTGCCCATTTGTGAAACATGTTCAATCAGAACTTGCTAAAATTGGAGAAGATTACGTTCCAAAAAATGTAGGAATTGTCGCTATTAGTTCCAATAATATTGAAACTCACCCTGATGATGCTCCAGATAAACTAAAGGAAATGGCATTAGAATTAGGGTTTAATTTTCCCTACTGTTTTGATGCAACTCAAGAAGTAGCAAAATCTTATACTGCTGCTTGTACTCCAGATTTTTTCCTCTTTGATGCTGATTTTAAATTAGTATATAGAGGGCAATTAGATGATAGTCGTCCTAGTAATAATCAACCAGTTACAGGAAGTGATTTAAGAGCAGCTTTAGATTCAGTTTTAGCAGAAAAATCTGTAGATGAAGAACAACAGCCAAGTATTGGTTGTAATATTAAGTGGAAACCAGGTAATGAGCCATCTTATTTTGGTTAGAATAAAAAGAGATATTTGCAGATAGTTGAGTAGGTTATTCTACAGATTTTATTTACTAAGACTAAATCTCAACATTCTTACTACATCTTCTTGAGGGTAGAGAGCAAAGAATAGCTAACAACGGTCAGTTTTTCACTTTCTAAGTAGGGTTTACCGATCTAATATCAAAGTCTTTATCTCAAAATTTTTACTACATCTTCTTGAGGGTAGAGAGCAAAGAATAGCTAACAACGGTCAGTTTTTTACTTTCTAAGTAGGGTTTACCGATCTAATATCAAAGTCTTTACTGATATTGGTTTTAGCCTTTTTAGATCAGAAATACCTG
>NZ_CEZPJD010000452.1:0-6294 GCF_983059655.1 Okeania sp. | reverse complement strand
TATGAATAACTCCAGGGTTGAGAGGAATAGCGGCCATTCCTGACGGTAATTCTTGGGCTAAAGTACGAGTCAAACCCTCTATTGCCCACTTTGAAGCACAATAAGGCCCCATTTGCGAAGAAGTGGAACGTCCCCAACCAGAACTAAAATTAACAATTATTCCGCTCCTTCTAGAAATCATCAAGGGCAGAAAATGACGCATCACATTTGCTACACCCTTAATATTAATATCAATTAATTGAGAAAATTCCTCACTATCAACTTCCCAAATATACCCAGGTTGATTAATTATGGCGGCATTATTTATTAATAAGTCTGGCGGTGAATAATTACCTAATGTTTTAGCTGCCCATTCTCGCACAGATTTTTCATCTGCTATATTCACACTGGTAAACTGATGTGGATTACCATATTGAGTAGTTAATTTTTCAACAGCAGATGCAGAGCGAGCACAACCAATAATAGTATGACCTAATCTAATAAATTCATCCGTCATAGCTCTACCTAAACCACGGCTGACTCCTGTAATAACAATTATCTTTTTCATCGAGTATATATATTTTTATTTAGCTCTTATTATAATTAAATTTTGTTCTAAATCACGTTAAAGAAGGAAGAAGGAAGAAGGAAGAAGGCTTGAGTTATCTAACAGAGAAGGATAAAAGTGGATGGGGATATTTAACTACCTGCTACTTCCTGTCTACAAAGCAAAATCAATTGTAGATACCGTATAGACGGTGGGGTATTAAACTCATAAATAAAAAACTAATAAAACCACATCATAATTTTATAATGTTAGCTATTGACAAACAACAATTATCAGTCTGGATAGAAACAGCATTAACTCAAACAAAACTAGGAACTTTACCTACTTATATTCCTTCACTTGCTGAAGCTAACCCTAATAATTTTTCCATAGTTTTACAAGATATTGAAAATCAGATTATTTCATTAGGTTATGTAGACATAAAGTTGCCTCTAATGAGTGCAATTAAACCTTTTTTGTTATTTTATTTATTATGTGAATTTGGCAGTGATTTTGTATTTAAAAGAGTGGGAATAAAACCTTCAGAAAAGCCTTTCAATTCTTTAGAACAACTGGAAATTGATAGTGGATGGCCAAGAAATCCAATGATTAATAGTGGAGCGATCGCTTTATCATCGTTACTACCAGGAAATACTTCTCAAGAGCGCTGTGAAAATTTTTGTTCTTGGCTCAATGAGTATGGAAAATGTCAATTATTTTTAGATACAAATATATTAGCTTCTGTTAGGTCTTTTCCTAATCAAAATAATCAAGCTATAGCTCAAAAATTGGTAGAAGCTGGTTATATTTCAGACTCAAAAATTGCTCTAGATACTTATAATCAAATCTGTTGTTTATCTGGCACAATCTTTGATTTGGCTAATCTAGGGATGTTGTTAGTAAAATATCCTAATTCTGAGTGGAAAAAACACTGTTGTACAGTTAAAGCACTAATGACTACTTGTGGTTTGTATGAAGCATCAAGTAGTTATGCCGTAAAAATAGGAATTCCAATTAAGTCTAGTGTAAGTGGAATTGTTTTAGGAGTAGTTCCTAGTACGGGAGTAATTGTTTGCTATAGCCCTCCTCTAGACAAGCAAGGAAATTCTGTAGCAGGTTTATTTATTTTAGAACTAATTTCTCAAAATTTACAATTAAGTGTCTTTTGCTAAAAAAGTGTCATCAATTTTTAGTAAATAAAAACATGAATTTATGACCTACTTTTTTGTAGCATTCTTTTTTTAAATTAGACATCACCAGAAAAAAGGGAGTAGAGAGTAGGGGGAAATAATTAATGATTTCTGTACGATAATTAATTTTATTTTTTATTATTGGAGATGTCTATTAGTGTCAATGATTTTAGATTTAATCAGAAAGTCCTAATTAGGGTTTGATGAATAAATATCAAATATAGCGCTGTGCGCAGCTCATTTGGCAGTAGGGGGGATAAAAAGCTTATTATATAAAACTTTTAGCTATTGGACAGTTCCTGAAATTTGTAAAGCAAGCCAGCACACATTGCTATAATTGCCAGATAAAGGTTTGAGCCTTTTTATGTATTGAAAAAGTACATGGTTTTCAGCTCTTCATACTCAAAAAGGAGCGCACTTTTAGCGCATAGTTGGGCAAAAAAATTCTCCCCTACTCCCCTACTCCTTCAAAAAGACTTTTTCAGCAAGCCCTAATTAGCTACCCTCTACTCCCCTATTCCAAAAAATAGAAAAGTGTGTTTAGGCTTTCAAATTTCATTTTTATTCGCTCCCTACTGTAAATTTTTCAACAATCAAAACTCTCTAATTATCTTCCTTTATTTCTTGGCTCCCTCAAGCATTTAATTCTCTGTTTAGATTTTCAATATAAATGCTGAAGTAATCTTTGCTTCATTAATTAACCATTAATCTTTTGAGAAATTTATCGGCAAATTAAATGGTACAAAATTCATAACAATTCGACTTATATTCTATTTCTGGGGAGAAAATTCTCACACAACCCTGCTTATAAATAAACTGGTCACTATATTTGTGCTTGGCATTTGCAATAATATTAAACCTTGCCATTATTGCTATTAACTCAGATCTTCTTATAGGTTTACTGACATAACCATTAGCACCTTGCTTCATAGCCCAATACGCATCAACTTCTTCGTTTTTACTAGAGAAAAAAACAACAGGTATATTCATAATTTTAGGTTCTGATTTAATTTTACGACAAACTGAATAGCCATTCATTTTTGGCATAATAATATCTAAAAGTACTAAATCAGGATGTTGTAGTTGAATTTTTTCTAGTGCTTCTAAACCATTACTTGCCAGTATAATACTCAATCCCATCTTGGTCAGAACCTGCGAACATAGTTTTCTGACAATCTCGCAGTCATCTACTATTAAGACTGTTTTTTTGATCATTATTAAATAGTGAAGCTAGTGTATAGTTACCGAACTTAATTGAAGTGTAGATTTAGCACCTGTGAATTGGGTAATTTAATGGTCGCACTCCTGACTGTGTTCTCAATTGCAGGTTAAATCAATCGATTCAGTTAACAATGAAATTTTTAACTAATGAAGATGTTAGTCTTACTAACCTAGTTTCAGAATTTTTTGGTAGAGCATACAATCGTATATGCCTATAACTATAATACACATTATTATTAGAATATCAGAAGTTTTACCGAAATTTATGAAGTTACGATGAAGTTTTATAACTCGAAGTTAAATAGCTAGAAAAAATTAAGTATTGGGATGAAAATTTAGAGTATTTATACCAATTATGTGATACTTCAGCCTAGCTTCAATACTTAAGCAATTAGTAGAATTTTACAGCAATTCCCAAAAAGGGTAATTATCTTAATTTCCTCAAATCCTATACACCACTTTTTACTTTGACTGTTTTGAATATTCAGCTGACTAAAACAGAATTGGCATGAGATTTGAAAATTGTTTCAGCTTTTGTGGCGTGTAAATCCGGATAAAATATCTAATTAAACTTAAAATCAAGAATACTCTTTGTTAAATACGTCAAATTCTCAAGTTTTAGGAATAAATAAAACAATTAAATTGAGGTGAAAATTTCAGTATTGAGTTTGTAGGTGTACTGTCAGGGGTTGTTTTCAATTTAGATTAAATTCCACTCAAGCAGTAACCCTAAATCATGAAGTTTGGGAATCTCCCATTATAATCTTTGATTTAACGGGAGAGGATGTCAATAGAAGTCAGCCATAAAATGAAGAATTAATTTGTAAACATTCAGCTATCAGAAGTCAGCTAGCCTCCTCCGGAGGAACTACGTTAACAGCAATTAGTAATGAATGATTACTTCTTAGGTTTTGTCCAGGGACTTCGGCAGTAACTTTTTATTCTTGTTCAATCTCAAAGGTTACTTTTAAACAGACCCAAAATTAATAGCTGATAGCTAATAGCTGACGGCTGAATACTTACATTAATTTGCCATCTTGGTCCATATAATTCCTTTAGGGGCGTTTTGCTCTGCAATATATAAAGCAACAGCTTTGCATTAGCAAATGACTATTCGCCCCTACTGGACTGACACACCTTAAATGGTGCATTAGATTCAATTCAAAAGTCAAAAGTAAGAATTTTCAAGTTAAAAGCTAATGCACAGTTTTAGATGTCTCAGTCTACTACAACTAGAAAAAACATGAGTATTTGTAGCAAACATTTATCAATTCGTTATGATTCCGTTAACTCTCCTACTGTATAAATTCTATAACTAAGAAACAATGGTTTAGGACTTATGCGAATGATGAATCTTAGACTAGAAAATGTTTCTCCAACTATTTCCAGTCAAGTGTTTCCTGCTATATAAATTACATTCTTTCTAAAACAGAAATTCCGAGCAAAGATAATCCTAACTTTAAAGTTCTAGCTGTCAAGTCACATAATAATAATCTAGAAGTACGCAAAGGTTCTTCTGAAGTTAAAACTGGGCAATTCTCAAAAAATTGATTAAACTTTCCACTCAATTCATATAAGTATTCACAAAGACGATTAGGTAATAATTCAATAGCTACTATATCTAACACTTCACTCAACAGTAATAGATGTTTTCCTAACACCAATTCTTGCTCATCTTTCAAGATAATTTTGCCATCCTCTCTTAACTTTTCAAAATCAATTTCTCCCTTCCGAGCAATTCCTTTAACTCGCACATAAGCATACAATAAATAAGGAGCAGTATTTCCATTCAAAGCTAACATTTTATCGAAACTAAACACATAATTACTATTCCGATTTTGACTCAAATCTGCATACTTAACCGCACTCAAACCCACAACTTTAGCTATATTTTCAATAAACTCATCACTCTCCGAACGATTCTCCTCTTTCAGTCTCTTTTCCAAATCATTCCGCGCCCGATTTATAGCCTCATCTAATAAATCTTTTAACCTCACAGTTTCCCCAGAACGAGTCTTTAACTTTTTCCCATCTTCTCCTAATACCAAACCAAAAGAAACATGAACAACATCCACATTTTCTGGAATCCAACTAGCACGTTTTGCCACTTGCCAAACTTGAGAAAAATGATTAGCTTGACCAGCATCCGTAACGTAAATTAATCGCTTTGCACCCTCTTTTTCAATCCGATGACATAAAGCAGCTAAATCAGTAGTTGCATAATTATAACCACCATCAGATTTTTGTACAATTAACGGTAAACGCTCGCCTTCCTTATTAGTAAATCCTTCCAAAAATACACATTGAGCACCATCATTCTCTTCCAATAAACTTAACTTATTTAACTCTTCCACAACCCCAGACAACATAGAATTATAAAAAGATTCTCCCCGCTCATTTAACTCAATATCAAGTAAGTCATAAATGACTTTAAATTCTCTGCGAGATTGATTACATAAAAGTTGCCAAGCATAACGACTATCCTCCGCACCAGCTTGCAAATTTACTACTTCTTCTCTAGATTTTTCCTTAAAAATTTCATCTTCATCAAACCTTTTTTTTGCCTGTCGATAAAAAGCAACTAAATCTCCTATATCTAAAACATCAGCAGTTTTTAAAGCTTCCGGAAAAGCTTCGCGTAAATAAGTAATTAACATTCCAAACTGAGTACCCCAGTCTCCCACATGATTTAATCTGAGTACATCATGTCCCTGAAATTCTAGGACTCTTGCCAAAGAATCTCCTATAATTGTTGAACGTAAATGTCCAACGTGCATTTCTTTCGCAATATTAGGACTAGAAAAGTCAAGTACAACTCGCTGCGGATTTTTTGTAGGGTAAATATTAAGTCGTTCATCCTCAATAATCTGTTGTAAATGAACTTCTATATATTCTGGTTTGAGGGTAATATTTATAAAGCCTGGTCCAGCAATTTCTGGAGGTTTACATATATCTTTAATATCGAGCTTTTCAATAATTTGAGTAGCGATCGCCCTTGGTTTATTCTTTAATTTCTTAGCTAAAGACATTGCTACATTACATTGATAATCTCCAAATTTGGGATTACTAGCTGGAACGACCATTGGATCTGTATTGGCTAAATCTTGACCAAAAGCAGCAACTATAGCTTTGTCAAATTTACTTTTGAGTTGTTCAAGACTAGAATTAATCATTACGTTTAAGATTTTAAATTTCTATAGATAATAACTTTTTGCTATGAAAAAAAGCACTGATACCTGATAAACTTTCCCTAAATATTTGAGTAGGTAAGGAACATAATTTACATACAGCGCTTCTCAAGTTACTGAGGTACAGTTGTTTTTTTTATTTTCTATTTCGTAAGGATGTTACATACAA